>NZ_LKET01000067.1 GCF_001317355.1 Oxobacter pfennigii | reverse complement strand
ACCAGTTTATCTTCGGGCGTGTTGTCCCAATAGGAAATTACGTCAGCCAATCAAACTCATCATAACAAAAAATAGAGAGTAAAGATTATTGAAAATCTCTACTCTTATATAGTACGAATTGGAATTTACATTGGAGATGAATTTATGGAATATTCACAGATAAGACAGAACTTTGAGAGGCATGGATTTACAACACAGTTTTTTTCCACAAAGGAAGAGGCCTGCTGTTATCTTTCCGATATTTTACAAAATCAAACCATTGGATTTGGCGGAAGTGAAACCTTGATGGAAATGGGATTGTTTGAGGTTCTGCAACAAAAAAATGTTGTTATATGGCATAATAAGATTCCAGGCTTGCGCGTGCGAAAGCTCGCAAATTGTGCTGATATCTATATAACCAGTGCAAACGCAATAACGGAGACCGGAGAGATTGTTAATATAGACGGAACGGGAAATCGTGTTGCTATGACTGCCTTTGGTCCTCAGTCATGTTATTACGTTATAGGGAAAAATAAAATCACAGCCAATATTAGTGAAGCTTATTATAGGTGTAAGAATATAGCTGCACCTTTGAATTCCAGACGAGTGGGTGCCAAAACTCCATGTGCAGTCAAGGGAGATAAATGCTATGATTGCAATAGTCCTGACCGAATTTGCCGTATTGTCTCAGTAATAGAACGAGTACCACTGGGTATGAAGTGTGAAATTATCTTTGTGAATGAGGAATTGGGATTTTAATCTGAAGCATTTTGAATAGACAAATTCCAATTTATCAGAGGTGGAGATGGATTAGGCTTCGTGAATTATTCTGGTAACCTTATTCGGGGTGGCCGGGAGGGATTTATATAAGAATCGGTTATGCAAGAGGGGTGGAAAACACTCGGGCGTATAAAGCACAGATGGACTTTTTGAAGAGTTCCAATGTGGACAAGGTATTTCATGAGAAAAGTGCTGGGAACGTAGCCCTAAACGAGATGGCGAACTATGCGAGAAGTGGCGATATAATATTTGTTTACAGCACAACTGACAGATGAATTAGCAAGTTATATATTAATAGGGTATTGCACTAGATATAGTGTAATACCCTGTTTTTATTTCATAAGCTGTAGTATTTTTGTATACAAAACGTAATACTATGCATCTAATTATCTTCTGTTCACCATTTCAAATCTTATATATATCAAATCAATAAAGCAGTTAAACCAAACCTTAACCATTTCTTAACCTCATTAACAAAAGCTTTACGGGTGCCAACTTGGCAACAAGATATAATTAATTTCGTAAGGAGGGGTTAATATGAACAGGAGAATGAGGACGGAAATTCTCATTAGAGGTAGCAGAAGTCTGGCAAGAGATATGGCAAAGCAAATATTCGATAAATACCAAGTAAAGACAATCGAAGAGCCCAACTACGGACTTGCAATGATAAAAATGCGGGAGGCAGCCCAAAATACCCTCTTTTATTTGGGAGAGGTTCTGGTTACCGAAGCAAAGGTACATATTGAAAATCAATTAGGCATAGGTATTGTGAGCGGAAATGACACTGAGCTATCACACTGGCTGGCGATAGTGGATGCGGCATACAATGCCTCCCTGAAAGAAACCCTTGAATGGGAAGAAAAGCTCAATGAAGAGCACAAAAATATCCTGGAAGAAGAGAAGAGATACAAGTCAAAGATTTTGATGACCAAGGTTAATTTCGATACTATGGATGTTTAAATTTAAAAAAATAATCGGGAGAGAATTTTATGAAACTTGATTTAGTGTATGACATACAGCAATCTTACAGGAAAGTTCTAAACTGTATGTCCAGGCCGGGACTTATTGAAAACATAAACGAACAAAGTGAGAAAATCGATATTTATACAAATTTTTATAGTTCTACACTGTTGTTGATGTTCATGCTTTTAGATGCAGAAGTGAACTTTTATATAGTTACGGAAGATGAAAGTGAGATAAAGAAAATAGTAAACCAATTATCCTATGCAAAATCGACAGATATCAAAGATGCGGATTTTATATTTATTTTAAACGATGCAAGGGCTGAACAGATAGAGGAGGCTTTCTTAAATGCAAAAACAGGAACTTTGATGGATCCTCAGAAATCCGCAACCATAATCTTTGAGACAAAGGGGCTTAAAAATGAGGAAGGTTTGATACTTAAAGGACCGGGAATCAAAGATGAAGCTTATGCAAAAATTGATGCTAAAAGCAACTGGATAAATTACAGGGATAAAAAGAATATAGAGTATCCCTTGGGAATAGATATCATTTTTGTTGACGTGGATTCAAACATCATGTGCCTTCCCAGGACTACCAAAGTGGAAAAACAGGTGGTGAAATAAAATGGGTTATGTTGCCGTAAAAGGCGGAACAGCGGCAATTAATGAATCAATCAAAAGGCTTAAATATGAAAGGCTCAAGAAAAAAGAAATATTGGATGTAAAAGATATAGACGGCGGCATGAGGGGGCTCATAGATCAGGTTATGTCAGAAAGCAGCCTTTATTCCGAGGAATTGGCCTCAACTGCTATAAAGCAGTCCGAAGGCAATCCCGAAGAAGCGGTATTTTTGCTTCGCGCTTACAGATCCACTTTACCCAGAAAGCATTATACAAGAATAACAAGCTCTGGTGAAATGTTTGTTGAAAGAAGGATTTCAGCCAGCTTTAAGGATATACCCGGAGGACAGATACTGGGCGCTTCCTATGATTACACCCACAGGCTCATGGATTTTGATTTGATTGATGAAAAAAGATCGGATGCTGTTACCTGGGTTGAAGAATTTGAAAATGAAATTATAAAGACTAATGATGATACAGACTTAAAGAACCTTCCTAAGGTAGTTGATTATCTGAGAAAAGAAGGGCTTATAAAAAACCATCCTTTAAATGATGAAGAGCCCAAGGATATAACAAAAGAAAATCTGGAGTTCCCCACCAAAAGGAGTGAAAGGCTTCAGATACTGACCAGGGGCCAGACAGGAGCCGTAACCTCCTTAGGCTATGCCGCACTTCGTGCATACGGTGCCCTTCATCCGACAGTAGGAGAGCTTCGCATAGGGAACCTTCCCCTTTGCATTGAAAATCCCTTTGATTCAGAGGGCAGTGAGGATGAGTATTATATAGGCGATATAAAGATAACTGAGGTTGAGTGCTTTATGCCAACTACCGTTGAGAAAAAGAGAGGGCAAAAAGAGATTGAATTCGAGGTGGGTTACGGCATTTGCTACGGGCAGAACGAGACAAAGGCAATAGCCATGAGCATACTTGATCAATGCTTGGAAGACAAGGACAAAAGGTATCCCACCCAGGATGAGGAATTCGTACTTTTACACATAGATTGCGTGGAATCCACCGGCTTTATATCCCACCTGAAGCTGCCCCATTATGTAACCTTCCAGTCTAAGCTGGACAGCGTCAGGAAAACCCGAAAAGGAGGCAAGGAAGATGAAGATAAATTATAATTTTGCCTTCTTTGATGAAGGCTCCAAAAGGGAAATAAGAAGGGCTTCTCTAAAAGCAGTGGCCATACCCGGATACCAGGTGCCCTTTGCATCAAGGGAGATGCCCATTGCCAGGGGGTGGGGCACAGGAGGACTGCAGCTTACACTGTCTTTAATCGGTAAGAATGATACCTTAAAGGTCATAGATCAGGGCTCCGATGAATCAGTAAATGCGGTAAACATAAAAAAACTCATAGAAAAAACTACGGGAGTTTCGGTCACCGATGAAACTGATAATGCCTCAATAATTCAGTCCAGACACAGAATACCCGAGGTACCCCTAAGGGATAATCAGATACTGGTTTTGCAGGTGCCCATTCCCGAACCCTTAAGGGCAGTGGAACCCAGTGAATATGAGACAAAAAAACTCCATGCTGAAAATGAATACAGCGGAGCTTATCTGATGCTTTTCGAGCAGATAATCAAATACGGAAACATGTCCACAGGAGCGGACCATCCCGTTTCAGTCCATGACAGATATGTCATGGCACCCAGTCCAATACCTCGTTTTGACAATCCGAAAATGAATTACTCCAAAGCTCTCATACTTTTAGGTGCGGGCAGGGAGAAAAAAATATATGCCGTTCCTCCTTATACAAAGGTACAATCTCTGGATTTTGACGATTTTCCCTTTGAAGCCGAGAGCTTTGAGGATAAGAAGTGCAGACTCTGCGGCGCCACAGGAGTATTCATGGATGAACTGGCTGATGGCAAAACCGGGGAAGTATATTATCAGTGCAACGATTCAAGCTATTGCTTATCAAGGCTTAACAATATTGCCGGACATGAGGCGGTGAAAAATGGTGGAATTTGAAAATCCGGTATTAAGGGTCAGAAGTTTAAAAAAGCAGTACGGAGAAGGCTGTGATTACTGCCGGGATTTTAAAGAAGGGCATCTTAAAAAAAATTACTGCCCCGAATGCGGAACCATATATGCCTGCCGGGATATTTCCTTTGATGTTTACGAGGGAGAAATATTAGGCGTAGTGGGTGAAAGCGGCAGCGGAAAGTCCACGGTAATGAACTGCCTTTACTTTGACATGGAAGTAACGGAGGGAGAAGCCTATATAAGTACCTATAAGGAGGGTAATTCAAACATATTCAAGGAATCCTCCCAGAATCAGAGATTCATAAGAAACAGGGTGTTAGGAAAGGTTTATCAAAATCCCATATACGGCCTTAAAATGGATTTCTCCTCCATAGGAAACATAGCTGAAAAGCTGATAGCGGCAGGTCAGAGAAATGTAAAAATCATGGAAAACAGGGCAAAGGAGCTTTTAAACCATGTTAATATCCCCCTTTTCAGAATAAAGGAGGAGCCGAGAAATTTTTCCGGAGGCATGCAGCAGAGGGTCCAGATTGCAAAAGCTCTTTCCAACAACCCGCCGATACTTTTATTGGACGAAGTTACTACCGGCCTTGATTTATCCGTCCAGGCCAACGTTCTGGATTTGATTAAAAAGATTCAAAGGGAACTTAATATAAGCATGATCGTAGTGTCCCACGACCTGGCGGTAATAAGGATGCTGTCCGACAGAACCATAGTGATGCTGGACGGCAGGGTAGTGGAACAAGGCTTAACGGATCAGATTTTAGAAGATCCCCAGAATCCATACACTCAGCAATTAGTACAGTCGCTTATTTAATTGCCCATAAGCTGGGGATATATTCTCCGGCTCTCCGGAGACGTATAGGCTGGGAACATACTTTAAAATGCCCCGGGTTCATAAGTTGGGGGACACACCTTCGAATGCCCCGGATTCAATTCATAAAAAGAGAAGGTGTGTCCCCTAACAATAACCAGAAAAGGTGTGCTCCCTCACATTAAAGGCGATGTGTCCCCTCACATTATTCGATACCCATAGGAAGCTTTTATTTTCAGGAGGTGATTATCATATATCTTATAACCAACGGACTAATTATAACGGAAAATGAAATTTTAAAGGATCATGAAGTTTTAGTTAACGGTGACAGAATTGAAAGAATCGCAAAAAAAGGGGAGATATATACCTTCGGCATTGAAGTTATCGATGCCAACGGAGGATATGTTTCACCGGGATTTATAGATATTCATTCGGATTATATTGAAACAATGGCGGCGCCCCGGCCCACTTCCCTGATGGATTTTACCTTAAGCATCAGAGAGGCGGAAAAAATACTCATAAACCAGGGCATAACCACCATGTTTCACTCACTGTCCCTATATAAAAAGGACGATTTTACCTTCAAACCCATAAGGTTTACGGAAAACGTGAGAAAGCTCATCGACGTCATTGAAAGCACTCACACCAACAAGCACTTAATAAGGCACCGCTTTCATGCACGCTTTGAAATAGATAATTTATCCGAGGTGGAAAATTTAAAGACATATATTAAAGAAGGAAAAGTCCATCTTGTATCCTTCATGGACCACAGCCCGGGCCAGGGACAGTACAGAAACCTTGAAGTTTACAGGAATACATTAAGAGGTTACCAGGACATGACCGATGAAGAAATATCCTCATTGATTGAAAACCATAACACAAAAAATAAATGCACTATAGATACAATAAAGGAAATAGCACGCTTAGCTATTGAAAAAGACATAGCCGTTGCATCCCATGATGATGACAGCGTTGAAAAATTAGACTTGGTTAAAACCTGCGGCGCAGGCATAAGCGAATTCCCTATAACATTAGAGGTTGCACAGCATGCAAGAGAAATGGGCATGCATACCCTGGCCGGTGCGCCAAATGTACTTTTGGGAGGCTCTCATTCGGGAAATTTATCGGCAGCGGAAGCAGTGCTAAATAACACAATAGATATGCTTTGCAGCGATTATTATCCCCCGGCAATGCTTCATGCGGTGTTTGCATTACATGAAAAATACGGCCGGGACCTTTGCGAAATGTTCAAGCTGGTGACCATAAATCCTGCAAAGGCTGTTAATATGGATAATTTAATCGGTTCCATAAAAGAAGACAAAAAGGCAGATATCCTCATAATAGAAAAAATTGACGGTGATTTCCCCGTTATCACCACGGTTTTGGTAGACGGAAAGCTTATTTCAAGTACCAACTACCGCATATGAGTGAATTTAATAGGTTAACAACTGAGCCTGCAATCGGGGATAACTGCAGGATAGAAAATTCAAAGCTGGGACAGTACACAAGGGTGGGAATTTTCAACCACTACGAAAATGTAATTTTAGGAGATTACTCTTACACCAGCGAGTTTTGTATACTTCAAAACGTTGAAATAGGCAAGTTTTCAAATATCGCCGCCATGGTGAGGATAGGGCCCACAAACCACCCAATGGAGCGGCCGACTCTTCACCATTTCACATACAGAAGGATGCTCTACGGCTTTGACGACAAGGATGATGCGGAATTCTTTGAACACAGGAAAAGCAGAAAAACTTATATAGGACATGATACCTGGATAGGCCATGGAGCCATAATAATGCCGGAGGTTACCATAGGAAACGGTGCCGTTGTGGGGAGCGGCGCTATTGTTACAAAGGATGTTGAAGCATATTCAGTTGTGGTAGGCTCTCCTGCCAAGCCAATCAGAAAAAGGTTTGATGATATAACCATAAAGAAGCTGGAGGCAATTGAGTGGTGGAACTGGTCCTATGAAAAGGTAAAGGAAAATTTCAATGACTTTCTTCTTGATATACATGAATTTATAAACAAACATTACGAAGGCAGGTGATACTTTGGAATACATGCTGAAGGTTGAAAATTTGAGCAAGTCCTTTACAATACACAATTTAGGAAAGCATATAAAGGCATCCCAGGATATAAACATCAACTTAAAGGAAGGGGAGTTTATAGGAATCACGGGAAGAAGCGGCAGCGGCAAATCCACCATATTAAAATGCATATACCGGACTTACCTGCCTGAAAAGGGTAATATATGGTACAACTCTAAAAAATTCGGAAATGTAAACATTTCAGCCATCGATGAAAGAAGGATGGTTTACTTAAGAAAGCATGAGATAGGCTATGTTTCCCAGTTTTTAAACGTGATGCCAAGAACGACGGCAAAGGAAATAGTGGAGCAGGCGGTGCTGGAAATGGGGCATACAAAGGAATATGCAGCAGAGGAAGCGGTAAAGATGCTTTCACATTTTGAGCTGGATTATGAGCTGTGGGACAGTTATCCAAACACATTTTCAGGAGGAGAAAAGCTTCGCTTAAACATCGCCCGCGCCATGGTAAAGCACCCCAGGCTCCTTTTATTGGATGAGCCCACGGCAAGCCTGGATGATGCTTCAAAGGAAAAGGTAAGAGTACTTATTGAGCAGTTAAAAAGAGAAGGCACCACCATGATAGGCATATTTCACGATATAGATTTCATGACAGGGCTTTGCGACAGGAAATATAACATGCAGGCTGGGAAATTTGTATAAAGAGGTGAAAAAAATGAAAGCTGACCTCCATGTCCATACAGATATTTCTGATGGTTCAGAAAGTTTTAAAGAAATTATAATTAAGGCGAAGGATAACGGAATTACCCATGTAGGAATAACAAATCACGACACCGTAAGATGCCTTAAGGAGGCAATTGAATACGGTAAAATGACGGGCGTAAAGGTTATTCCGGGAATTGAAATTTCCGCCTGTGACTCCGTGAAAAACAAAAAGGTCCATATATTGGGATATAACTTCAATCTTGAAGGTGAAAACATCAAAAAGCTGTGCGACGCCGTTTTAATAAGAAGGCAGGCAAATTCCATACGCCAGATAAACAACCTCATAAGATACGGCTACGATATAGACCTGGAGAGGATATTCAAAAATGCCAAAGTCAGCGGCATAGTATACAAGCAGCACATAATGACAGGACTTACCGACCGAAACTACAGCCACCCTTCATTTCGGGAGCTTTATGAAAAGCTTTTTAAAAACCGGGGCATATGCGACATGGATATAGAATATGCGGATGTCTATGAGGCAGTAAGAGCAGTTAAAAGCGATGGGGGAATAGCAGTACTGGCCCATCCGGGGCAGCTGGATTCCTATTACCTTATCGAATCCCTGGTTGATGCAGGCTTGGACGGTATTGAGCTTTATCACGAAGACCATGATGAAGAGGATGTTGAAAGAGTTCTATATTATGGAAGAAAACACGGCCTTATTCTGACAGGAGGCTCTGACTATCACGGGTGCTACGGAACGGAAATAAAGGTCGGAGACATCAATTCACCGGAAAATTACCTCCATCATTTTGATAAAAATATAAAACCTCAATCCGGAACTCTTAAAACAACAGCTGAAAGCTGTGATTATGAAGACATTCTTGAGTTTGCTGAAGACATCATAAGAGCAGCCGGTAAAAGCTTAAGGGAATGCGTGGACAAGGAATGTGCACTGGAGTTTAAAAATGGAGATTTCAGGGATATAGTTACAAAGTACGATGTTGAAACAGAAGAATTTTTAAAGGCAAAGCTCTCGGAAAAATTCCCTGCCCACAATTTCATAACGGAAGAGAGCAGCTGTAATGCCGGTTGTCTTGAAGGCTTCACCTGGATAATCGACCCCATTGACGGAACCGTTAATTTTGTGAGCATAGGTAAGGAATTTGCAATATCAGCCGCCCTTTATAAGGACAATAAACCGGTTTTAGGAATTGTATATGATGTAATGAAAGACGAAATGTACACTGCAGTTTGCGGCTGCGGCGCCTTCTTGAACAAAAAGGCCTTAGGGAAAGTCAATGCAAATTGCACTCTTAAGGATTCACTCATTGACACCAGCTTGAATTCCATAAATATATTCAGTGAGAAATACGGTATTAATGCCTATAAATTAATTAAGGATATAAGAGGCCACCGCTCCTATGGCTGTGCTTCTTTAGCCATTGTTAAAATCGCATTGGGAGAGCTGCAGGGCATTGTTTCCGCAAAGCTTAGCCTTTGGGATTATGCCGCAGCAATTATAATACTGAATGAAGTTGGGGGGTGTTACAGCTACTTCAACTATGAAGGAGAGGATGATTATCCCTTAAGTCCGGTTACATTTATAGCAGCTGCCAGTCAATGTGTGCTGGATGGTCTGAACAGCAAATTAATGTTCTACAGGAATAATTAGCAATAACTTAATGTTCATTTACCCATGCTAAACATGGGCTTAACAAAAAAATATTATTATTTTTAAGTAAGTATGTTTTAGATTGAAAATTTTAAATTGATTTTGAGAGGAGAAATAATATGAAGAGAATAGCTTTAATTTTAATGAGCTTAGTGCTCACAGCATCGATTGCAACTGCCTGCGGACAAGGCGGTACTGCTAAAAAAGATTATGACACAATAACCATGGTGTGGTATCCAAATGAATCAGGTGAAGATTTAAAAGCAGCACGTGAAGAAATAGGAAATCTCATAAAAGAGGCTACAGGCAAAGAAGTTGAACATAAGCTTACAACCGACTATGCAATAGCAATTGAAACCATAGCCAACGGAAACGCTCACTTATCCTTCTTGGGAGCTCAAGGGTATATAGAAGCTCATAACAAAAATGCCAATGTACTTCCCCTCTTTGTTAACTCAGGAGCTTCAGGCACATTGGATGACGCATTGTATTACAGCTGGCTTAATGTTAAAAAGGGAAATGAAGCACCCTACATGAAAGACGGAAAATATACAATTGACAACATACAGGGAAAGAGGTTTTCCTTCGTATCAAACAGCTCAACCTCAGGCTTTAAAGTTCCTTCATCAGGTATAGTTTCCTACTTTTCAGCAATGGATAATTGGAAGAGCCTGACACAGGAGGATTTGGTTGAAGGCGGAAGCGGCAAGTTCTTTAAAGAAGTATTGTTCGGAGGTTCACACCAGGGTTCGGCAGTAAACCTTTTAACCGGCAGGGCAGACGTGGCAGCTTTCTGCGATACATGTGTTGCCAACTATGTTGAACTTGCAAGCGGTACGGAAAACCGTCCCGGAGCGGTATACAGGGTAAGAAAAGATGCGGCAGACCCATTCACAAGCCTTGTAGGAAGCGAATTCACAGTAATTTCAGTTACTCCCGTACTTAACGCACCTTTCGTATACAACAAAGATGTACTGACTGAAGAAGATGCAAAAGCATTGACTGATTTATTCACATCAGACGCAGTAGCTAAAAACGAAAAGGTATTCATCCCCAAAGGTTCAGAATTCAAGGGATTGTTTGCGTCAACCGGAACAGAACGTTTTGTAAAGGTAGAAGATGCATGGTTTAATCCAATCAGAGAATTATCCAACTAAGGTTTAAATTTCTTAGGATTTATAAATGAATAAATAAAGGGGAGTTGACAATGTCCTTACTTAAAGTTACCAATCTTTCAAAGGAATATAAAGGCGGTACAAAGGCATTATCAAATGTTAACTTCTCTGTTGACGAAGGAGAGTTTATTTCCATAATCGGCCCGTCGGGAGCAGGTAAATCAACTCTCCTTCGGTGCATCAACAGAATGATCGATGCGACGAGCGGAGAAATAATATTTGATGGCGTTAATGTGATGAGCCTTGGCAAAAATGAATTAAGAAAATTAAGAACAAAGATAGGCATGATATTCCAGCACTACAATCTCGTATTCCGTTTAAGCGTCATAGAAAATGTGCTTCACGGAAGGCTGGGATATAAAAACACCTTGGACGGAATATTGGGCAAGCATAAGGAAGAAGAAAAAATACAGGCCTTTAAAATAATAGACAAATTGGGGCTTAATGAACAGGCATACAAAAGATGCGACGAATTAAGCGGCGGCCAAAAGCAGAGAGTGGGAATAGCAAGAGCCCTTATTCAAAATCCAAGGCTGGTTTTATGTGATGAGCCCATTGCATCTTTAGACCCTAATGCCTCAAAAATCATAATGGACCATTTAAAGTCCATAAACAAGGAAATGGGTATAACCTGCCTTTTAAACCTTCACCAGGTGGATGTTGCCATGAAATATTCAGACAGGATTATCGGAATAAACAGCGGAAAAATCGTGTACGACGGCTCAGCCAAAAGCCTTACCAGGGAAAAAATACACGAAATATACGGTTCTGAGAGCGGCGAGCTTATTACCGATTATGAGGCATCTTAATGGAAGGGGATATAATATGAACATCGATATTTTCAAAAAAAGAAGAAGGCAGGCAACCATTGTGGCAGCAATACTGATTGCTCTTACTCTTTTTTCAATGTTTATAACCGAATATGATTTTGCAAAAAGCTTTACATCCATTCCAAAGGCAATAATATGGATGTTCAGAAATTTTTATCCCGATGCCAAATCCATGACAAGATTGCCGTCAATCCTTTTAAAGCTTAATGAGACAGTTTTCTTATCCATTGCCTCAACCACAACAGCTGGTATTTTAGCATTATTTTTCAGCCTATTTGGCTCAAAAACAACTAAAGTCAACAATATACTGAGCACCTTAAGCCGTTTAACAGCTTCCGCTTTCAGAAATATTCCCGATGCGGTATGGGCAATGATAATGCTGTTTTCCTTTGGTCAAAATGCCCTTACCGGCTATTTCGCCCTCTTTTTTGTAACTTTCGGCGTTTTAACCCGTGCCTTTATAGAGACAATAGATGAAGTAAGCTATGAAGCGGTAGAAGCGCTGCAGGCCACGGGAGCATCATATTTGGAGATAGTTTTTCAGGCGGTGATACCCTCGGGAATCCCTCAGATGATAAGCTGGATACTTTTTATGATAGAAACAAACATAAGGAGCTCTACATTGATTGGAATACTGACAGGAACGGGTATCGGATACACATTCAATATGTATTATAAAGGCCTTAATTACAATGCCGCAAGCCTGGTGGTCATAGCCATAGTATTGATGGTATTTTTAATAGAATTTGTTTCAAATTATGTAAGAAGGGTGGTTTTATAATGGACCTCTCTAAAACACAAAGCATAGATATTTTAAAATCCTGTGAATCCTTCATTAAAAGAACCAAATCAGGAAAGATAAAGGTTAAAGCCCAAAGCTCCAACGGAACTGTAGTCAATATAGTGCTATTGGTCCTGGCAGCCCTTACCGTATACGGATTTTTAACCTTTGACTATAAAGATATAAATATTTCCCATGCCATAAAAGAGACAATATATAATATAAAAACTATCTTTTTAGAGCCCAGGGCAAGCCACTTCCCCATAACTGAAGCTCTGTACCAGGTAGTTATAACAATGGCCCTTGCTTTTTTAACAACTATAATCGGCGCTATTATTGCCCTGGTATTGGGGCTGTTTGCAGCAAAAAACCTTTCAAATGAGAGGGTATCCAATGTAATTAAAGGTTTCGTAGCCTTTATACGCGCCGTGCCTACAGTGCTCTGGGTGCTGATTTTTGCCGTATCGGCAGGATTAGGCAGCGTGGCGGCAGTAATAGGCTTGACCTTTCACTCGGTAGGATATCTTATTAAAGCCTATTCCGAATCCTTTGAAGAGATAGATTACGGGGTAATTGAAGCCTTAAAGGCCAGCGGTGCCAACTGGTGGCAGATAGTATTCCAGGCAGTTTTGCCTTCATGTGCTACTTATCTTTTGGCCTGGACCTTCATGAGATTTGAAATCAATTTTACCAATGCCGTTGCCATGGGCGCCGCAGCCGGCGCAGGAGGCATAGGCTTTGAGCTTTTCATGGCAGGAAATTTTTATTTTGACCTTCGAGAAGTGGGAATGATAACATACCTTATTCTTGCTTTTGCATTGATTTTAGAAAATATATCCACGAGAATCAAGATTAAATACCTGCGTTGATAATAAATACTGGAAAACAAAAGATAAAATGTTAGAATGAAAAAAACGATTGAAGAGTCAATCGTTTTTTTCATATAATAGGAAAGTTTTCTTCCCTATTATATGAAAAACGGGAATTGCAAAGGGCGGGACGTCCTTGCCGTCAAGCGGGGGTGCCCGTTAAAATGCCTTGGCATTTTAACGCCGAAGAGGGATATAGGTTCCTTCGGTATGTTGCGCAGCAACTTTTTCATGCATAATTGGCATGGGCGCAACTATAGCCTGGTGCTTATTTTATTCCATGTATGAGTCTGCATAAAGCAATCTTTTGAATTTTCCTCCATTTTTAAATAAGCATCAAAGGGAACGGTAAAGGTTAGAATGTCCTTGTCAAGTACCGAGCGGACTGTCACATCCACAAGGCCCACAACTCCCCTTGGGTTGTCTTTATTTAATTCTGCAAAGGGTAATTTAAAAAGGGAGGCACAGCCTGAGGACATAGGAACAATACAATTGTCAGTTGCACCTGATTCGTAGCTGAATAATGTGACAAGGGCTGACAGCTGGTCGGGGTTGGCAAGGAAAATGACAAGTTTGGCATCATCATTAGCTTCTGCAGGTTTTAGTACTATGTATTCCGAAGAAACCTTGTCTTTTGGAAGGCCGTCGTGGAATTCCTTTGCAATTTCAGGGGTTTTTTTAAGCTTCTCACCCGGAGGATAACCCTGACCCCTGCCGCAGGAGAGGAAATATTCAAAGCCTCCGGGTATTCCAATTTCACTTGAAAAGCCCATGCCGCTCATTCGTCCAGGACATCCCTTAGCAGCCTCGTTAAAGCAAATGCTTTTGCCATCTGATACAAGCTTTAAGGCATTGATGACACAGGCACCTCCCATTTCCGCGGGATTGTAGTCATGGGCACCTTCAGGTTTATCATCAGCAAGTATTACCGATATGGGGTTATACCTAAGATTCAATTCCTTTGATAAAGACATGATTTATCCGCCTTTCTCTTCATATTCTTAGTTTAATTATAAGACACAAAATATGGAAATAGAATGGCTTATGAAAATTATATTAAGTCTGTACTATGAGCTTTTATATGGATATAATAGAAGAAAAGCGTTGAAATAAGTAATTAAGGAGCGGAGCATATATGAGCATGAAGGAAACTGCAGTTAGGGTCAAAGAAGCTGCTATAAGGCTCTCCGGTATGGATGGCGAAACAAAGAATAAGGCCCTTTTGAAAATATCAGAAGAGCTTAAAAATAGAAGCAGTGATATAATAAAAGCTAACGAGGAAGATATAAGAAGGTGTGAAGAAGAAAACATGGCGGCACCGCTTTTAAAGAGGCTTAAGTTTGACGAAGCCAAAATAGAAGATGTGTGCGACGGCATAAAAAGCCTTGTAAACCTTAATGATCCGGTGGGGAAAACCCTGCTGTCAACGGAATTGGATGATGGATTGGAATTGTATAAAGTTACCTGCCCCATAGGTGTTATAGGTGTTATTTTTGAATCCCGCCCCGATGCTCTGGTTCAGATATCAACCCTGTGCTTAAAGAGCGGAAACGGTGTCCTGTTAAAAGGCGGCTCTGAAGCAATGGAGACCAACCGCATATTGGCAGGAATTATAAATGAGGCGGCAGTTGCAGCCGGTATTCCTGCAAACTGGATAAAGCTTTTAGAGAGCAGGGATGATGTAAATGAGATGCTTAAAATGGATGAATATATAGACCTTGTTATCCCAAGAGGCTCCAATGAATTTGTAAAATATATAATGGACAATTCCAGAATTCCCGTAATGGGCCATGCCGACGGCATATGCCATTTATACATCGATGATAACTGCGATATTGACATGGCCGTTAAAATAACGGTGGATTCAAAAACCCAGTATGTTGCAGTGTGCAATGCACTGGAGACATTACTGGTCAATAAGGATATAGCAGCAGAATTTTTGCCCAAGCTGAAGACTGCCCTGGAAGCTAAAAATGTTATCATGTACGGCTGCTCCGATACATTAAAGATTATAGATATTGCCCCGGCAACGGAAGAGGATTGGAAGACGGAGTATCTTGATTACAAGCTTTCCGTAAAAATTACGGATAACATGGATACCGCCATTGACCATATCAATAAATACGGCTCGGGGCACACCGACGGCATTGTCACAAAGGATAAGGAAAAAGCTGTGTATTTTATGAATTATGTTGATTCCGGAAATGTATTTTTAAACTGCTCTACCCGGTTTTCCGACGGATTCAGGTACGGCTTCGGCGCCGAAGTGGGAATAAGCACGGGGAAAATCCATTCAAGGGGCCCTGTTGGCTTGGACGGACTCCTTATTTATAAATATAAGGTGATAGGTGACGGACACATAGTTGATGATTACTCCAACAGGAAAAAGACATTCAAGCACAGAAACTTAAACAGGGAATTCCCTCTGAAATAAGCCTATAAAGGGGCTGCTGCATTTTAAACAACGTAATGAACATACGAATACAGTGTTTAAAATGCAACAGCCCCTGTTTTATTACTTGGATGATTACTGAAAGCTTAACTGCTCTTCATAATCATCATATAAAAAGTCCATTAACATTCCCTTGAATATTTCCTCAACATACGGAGATTTTGCAAAATCCTCCGGCTCAACAAAGCAGCATGGTTTGTCTACTATTTTTATACTGCTTTGTTCAAATATATGGGCGACAAACTGGGAGCAAAAATAGGAGTACTTCCTGTTTATCTCCGTTTTGAGCAATACCGCCACCAATCCTAATAAATTGTAGGTGTAGCGGTCCTGTACCTTCATCATTTTATTTACGTAATGATACATGCGGTTGTAGTCCTTCTTACTTACCCTGCAGCGGTAGATGGCGCACTTTGCCATGCTGAAAAAAGGATGATATAAATTTTCCTTAACCAAACCTGCAAAAAACGGGTTGTGTACATTCTTTCTTCCAAAGCTGTACACTTCATTAAAATCTGAGTCAAATGCTATTGATGTATGATTAAAGGGTGCCCTTGTAAAAAGCTTTATGGTTCTCGTAAATAATGTACCGGTATCGGACAATATTATGAATACTTCCTTTTCTGCTGTCATTATATTAAACTCCTTTTCCTAACAGACTTAATTTAAAGGCCGGTTGCTTTAATATATAGAGTCGCACTTCTTAATTATACTACAGCTTTTATAATTTTACCTCATAAATTTATATTAAAATTTTTTTAAAGTATCTTCAGAAATAAGCTAAATTTTAAAGTATTGTAAGTAATTAACTGGCATATATCCATTGGTAATTGGGAAACTATTTAAGAGGTGATAATACATGAAAAAGTGCACAGCTTATTTAATTACGTTAACAGCCATGCTTTGTTTCTTTACAAGCTCTGCCTATGGAGCTCCCATATTGACTAATAATGCCAAAGGCACTCAATATAGAGAACAGATTAAATCCAAGATGCAGAAAATCAGTGAGCTCCAGAGGGCAAATAAAAAACTTGTAAGAGTTACCGAAAACAAGATCAAAAAGATTGATGAGCTTATGATGTATATGCCCGAAAACAGAGTGTTAAGCTTAGAGCATATACAGCAGGAGATGGACGCCATACAGAAGAATATACAAACCGATTTTGAAAAAATAATAGAGCTGGATTCGAGCATCTGGAAATTACTGAACACCGCCAATAAATCGATTGAAAAGAAGGACTATATAACAGGCATAAACCTGCTTGACAGAGCCATCGAAAAGCTGGAAATGAAGCACAGCCTGCTGATACAATACGATAAAAGCCTGGATCAATATATGAAATTTATACAATCTGTGGAACTTAAATAACATGATGTGTGTTAAAATACAAACGATACTTTAGCTATAAAGTATCGTTTTATGTATTCCTAATTTAAAAAATAAATAAAAATACATATTTATAAAAAATAATTACAAAAAACAGAGATAGAGTGAGATAAATGAATTTATCTGCCCATAACCTAGTCAGTTTATTCCAAACAAAATAATACATAATTTGTGGATATGCTACAAATACAGTTAAAATTATATTTAGATATAATCGCTGTTGTTCTATGCCTTTTAAATAAATTATGCATAAGATTTATTGGACAAACCATGTTTATCAGGCCTTCGGCGATTATAATGGCAAAAAAACATGGAAAGGAGAGTGCAGCCGGGCTGGTGCCGGGCAAATATTTAACAAAATTGCTATTATTATAATTTGTAAATGTATTCATATAATCATAGCTTATTATACGGTAAAGATTTTGTTTGAATAGTGTAAGATACATCTAAATGTCGGCAAAATATGAAATACATGATCCTGACAGGCAGTTATTGCATTAACGCAGCAACTGTTCAAGAAATTTAAGTACAAATAAATTTTAAGGAGAGTGTATTATATGAAAAAGCCATTAAGCAGTGCACTTAGAAATTTTTATGGTATAGGCGACTTTGGTTTCTCATTAATGACCAGCGTTGAGTTATACTTATTCGTATTCTTCCTTACAAACGTAGCTAAATTCTCACTTCCAATGGTTGCCTTAATAGGAGCCATCACAAGCACAGGTGACGCTATTTTATCACCTTTCTACGGAGCTATAATAAGCGGTTCCAAACCGATGAAATGGGGACGTAACCGTTCATGGATGCTTATCGGACCTCCCTTCGTTGTAGTATTATATATGTTCATGTATACAAAAATCGGACCTGAACCCGTTGCAGCAGCAATTGTCTGCGCAGGCTTCATACTAAGCCATATCGCATGGAACATCGGCTGGGTTGCCAACATGGCTCTTATTCCCGTTCTTGCAAATAACCCCGAAGAACGCGGATACCTGGCAGCAAGGCGTACTATGTACACAGCATTGGCAGGAGCCGTTTATTCATATATAGGTTCACCTTTAGCAAAAGCCATTGGCGCTGCTACAGGAAATGAAATATTCGGATATTCAGCATTAGCCGGAATAATGGCTTTAGTCATGATGATCGGCTACTGGACAGTATTTAAAATGACTGAAGGCTATGAAGAAACCGGAGCTGAAGCGGCTGCAGCGACAGGCGCAAATAAAGGCGGCGGTATATCCTTCGGAATGATGTTTAAAAACGCAGCACAGAATCCTCCTCTGTTGGTACTTCTTTTAGGAGACTTCTTCAGATACATGTCAAACTTCATTATGACAGCAGCAGCGGCATATTTCTTCACATATGTTTTAAACAATATGGCCCTTATGTCATTGTACCTTTTAATCGGCTCCTTAGCCGGAGTTGTATCTTCTTATATAGCAGGAAGGCTTTCTAAAGTTATACCCACAAGAACCGCTACGATCATGGGCTTGTTGGTAGCCGGATGCGTTCTCATCGTAATGAAGTTCCTTGGATCAAACGTGGTTACCTTCTTTGTACTGGTGGTAGTATACAGATTGGTAATCGGTATTGCCGGCGCATACGTTGTTGCAATGTACTCGGACGTTGCTGTATACGGCGAATGGAAAACAGGAAAGAATGCTAGTCCTTTCGTAATGGGATTAATGAATTTATCACTTAAAGCAGCCGTTATATCAAGAGGTACGGTAATTCCTTTCGTTTTAGCATCGGCAGGCTTCGTTGCAGGCGTTGACCCGTCCCAGGCTACGGATGCATTAAAAGGCGCCGTAACAACAGTATTCTTCTTAATCCCCGGGTGCCTCGTCATAGTTTGCGGATTGATCTGGCTCTTCGGTTACAAGCTCACTAAAGAAAAACTTGCTGAATACCAGGCTGAAATCGATAAGAGAAAAGCTCAGACAGCATAATAACAAAAAACAGCAAAAAAGAAATAAATCATATATTATAGAGGAGCTGCAGTTTAACCGCAGCTCCTTTAATGTGTCCATATTAGCGGCTTTATATCATTTTAAAAATTATTTTGCAGGAAAATTTTAAAATTATGTATTAATATAAAACACTATATTTGTAATATTATTACTTGGATGGTATAATTAAGTTATGCTTACAAGCAATAAGAAGTATTGCAGGAATTCGAAGCATCAGTAACAGGCAACAACTAAAAAAGGAGGGGATAAAGGAATAAATATCAATCTTGGCCAAGAAAATCAGGACAACACGCATACTGGCATATTTAAGACAGTTAACCCGGACTTGCTTAAAATTGCATAAATACACCTGCTCAAGAAAAATTACCGGTAAGATTAAAATTTAGGAGGTCGTATCTTATGAAAAAGCCCTTAAGTAAAGCCTTAAGAACCTTTTATGGTGTCGGAGACATGGGTTTCTCCTTAATGACCAGCGTTGAAACTTATCTGTTCGTATTTTTTATGACCAATGTTGCAAAATTTTCTCTTCCCATGGTTGCCTTGATAGGCTCTGTAACAAGTATAGCCGATGCCGTGCTGTCACCTTTCTACGGTGCCATAATAAGCGGCACCAAACCTATGAAATGGGGGCGCAACCGCTCCTGGATGCTCATAGCACCTCCCGCTGTTGTAATATTGTATATGTTCCAGTATACAAAAATAGGGCCTGAGCCCGTTGCAGCAGCCATAGTGTGTGCCGGTTTTATTTTAAGTCATATCGCCTGGAATATACCCTGGGTAGGAAACGTTTCAATGATTTCTGTTCTTGCAAGCAATCCCGAAGAGCGCGCCCTCTTAGCCTCAAGGCGTGCTACCTGGACTTCCGTTGCAGGGATGCTTTATTCCTATGTAGGATCACCTCTTGCAGCCTTTTACGGCAAGGTTACGGGAAACGAAACCTTAGGCTACACTCTTTTAGCCGGCTCCATGGCACTTTTAATGCTATGCGGCTACTGGACAATATTTAAGATGACCGACGGATACGAAGAAACAGGAGCACAGATAAGTGCCGCCTCATCTACCGCACAGAAGGTATCCGGAGGAGAAATGCTTAAAATGGTATTCCAGAATCCTCCTCTTCTAGTTCTTTTATTGGGAGACTTCTTCAGATACATGGTTAACTTCATAATGACTGCCGCTGCAGCATATTATTTCACCTATGTTGCACAAAATATGGCCTTAATGCCGGTATATATTTTAATAGGTTCCATTGCACAGCTTGTGGGGGCATACTTCTCCGGCGCCATATCGAAAGCCTTATCAACAAGGAATACCGCAGTATACGGTCTCTTCGGCCTGGCTGCATCCCTTATAGTATGTAAATTCGTAGCCATGAACGTAACCATGTTCTTCGTGGTGGTTACAGTGGTAAGGATGTTCTTAGGAATTTTGACTTCCGTAATGGTTGCCATGTACTCCGACGTTGCGGTATACGGAGAGTGGAAGACAGGCAAAAATGCCATTTCATTTATAATGGGCCTGATGACATTGTCATTAAAGACAGCTATCATATCAAGAGGAACCATTATCCCCATAGTTCTTGCAGCCTCAGGCTTCGTGGCAACGGCTGATCCTTCAACGGCATCACCGGAGCTTAAAAACGCCGTTAACAACGTATTCTTATTAATCCCGGGAATATTCGCCGCCGTATCCTGCGTCATAATGGCCGTGGGATATAAATTAAGCAGAGAAAAACTGGCTGAACTGCAGGCTGAAATCGACAGCAGAAAAGGCCAGCCGGCATAACAAAAATTTAAAAAATTGAATTTTTAAGAGTGCTGTTTCTTTAGGTGAACTTAAGGAAACAGCGCTCTTAATTTTTTTAGGGCTGGAAATTTTACGTTGAATTTACTGGAAATAGACAACAACTATAAAAAGGGGAGAAAGTGGAATAATATATTCACGGAAGAATTAAAATTTAGGAGGTTGTATCTATGAAAAAGCCGTTAAGCAATGCTTTGAGAACCTTTTACGGTGTTGGTGACTTAGGTTTCTCGTTGATGACATCAGTTGAACTTTATCTATTCGTATTTTTCCTTACAAATGTCGCAAGGTTTTCTCTTCCGATGGTTGCGCTGATAGGCTCTGTAACAAGTATAACAGACGCCGTTCTTTCCCCTTTCTACGGTGCCATAATAAGCGGAACAAAACCGATGAAATGGGGCCGTAACCGCTCCTGGATGCTTATATCGCCGCCCATTGTCGTAATTTTGTATATGTTCCAGTATACAAAAATCGGACCTGAGGCTGTAGCTGCAGCCATTGTATGCGCTGGCTTCATTTTAAGCCATATCGCATGGAATATACCCTGGGTAGGGAATGTTTCATTGATCACTGTCCTAGCCAATAACCCGGAAGAGCGTGCGCTTTTAGCCTCAAGGCGCGGTGCCTGGACCAGCGTGGCAGGAATACTTTATTCTTACATCGGTTCACCCTTTGCACAGTTTTTAGGAAGGGCCACGGGAAATGAAATTTTAGGCTATACCCTTCTTGCGGGGGCCATGGCATTTTTGATGCTTGTGGGTTACTGGACCATATTTAAATTGACGGAAGGGTATGAGGAGACCGGAGATGAGATTAAGGCAGGGGCTCCTTCCGGCCAGAAAGTATCCGGCGGAGAAATGCTGAGATTGGTGTTTCAGAACCCTCCCCTTCTGGTACTTTTATTAGGAGACTTTTTCAGATACATGGTTAACTTCATAATGACTGCTGCTGCGGCATATTATTTCACCTATGTGGCACAGAATATGTCACTGCTTCCGGTTTATCTTCTGGTTGGCTCAATTGCACAGCTTGTCGGCGCATATTTCTCCGGGGCCATATCAAAAGCACTGACTACAAGGACCGCCACAATTTTTGGGCTATTCGGCCTTGCCGCATCCTTGATAATATGCAAATTCGTAGCTTTAGATATTACAATGTTCTTTATAGTGGTAAGTATAGCAAGGGTATTCTTAGGGCTTTTAACGGCGGTATTGGTCGCATTGTATTCCGATGTTGCGGTATACGGAGAATGGAAGACAGGACATAATGCGGCGCCCTTTATCATGGGCTTGATGAACCTTTCGCTGAAGTCTGCCGTTATTTCAAGAGGCATAATAATCCCAATAGTTTTAGCGGCTGCAGGCTTCACCGCCGGTGCAGACCCAGCCACAGCAACCTTGGAGCTTAAAAATGCAGTTATAAACGTTTTTTTGTTTATTCCAGGCATATTTGCCGCCATATCCTGTGCAATAATGGCTTTTGGATATAAACTTACAAGGGAAAGGCTTATGGAGCTGCAGGCTGAAATCGACAAAAAAAAGGTAAGAACCTAATAATTTTTATAAAAGGGAGTTCAATTTAAGGTTGAACTTCTTTTTTTATGTACTTTATATATTTAAAATTTGCGATTTAAATATTTTTATTAAATATTAATTATTTTTTGTATTTTGAAAGTATTAATTTTAAGATATATTAAGAAAGAACAAGGTAAAGAGAGTATTAGTAACACTATTATTCCAAACATAAAAATACATAATTTGTGCAGATATTACAAAGTGTATAAACTTAACAATAGGACTGTTTTAATAAGATACGCACTATTTGTAAGTTGAAGCTATATTATGTCGTCCTTAATTTGTTGTAAAGGAGGAGTGTGGTTTAAGCTAAAATGCATTTACTAATGATGCAACTCAAGGGAATCTACAATTCATAAGCAGCAATAGTTATCTATTGACAGCATGGTTTGATTTCATCATGAGTAATATTAGCTAAAATTGACACCATAAGAAGCGCAGAATTCCTGGCTAGCAGCAAGTTTTAAAATAAGACTGGTAGCAAAATTTACAGTAAATGAAATATTAAGGAGAGTGTATCTTATGAAAAAACCTTTGAGTAAGGCCATCAAGACCTTTTATGGCATTGGTGACCTGGGTTTCTCTTTGATGACCAGTGTTGAAACAGTATTGTTCGTATTTTTCATGACTAATGTAGCCAAGTTCTCATTGCCAATGGTTGCTATCATTGGTTCAGTCACAAGTATAGTAGACGCTATTTTATCACCTTTTTACGGCGCCATCATTAGCGGTACAAAACCCATGAAGTGGGGACGTAACCGTTCATGGATGCTGGTTGCACCTCCCCTGGTTGTGGTATTGTATGCCTTCCAGTATACAAAAATTGGGCCTGAACCCGTTGCCGCAGCCATCGTATGTGCCGGATTTATTTTAAGTCATATAATCTGGAATATTGCATGGGTTGGAAACGTTTCATTGATAACAGTCCTTGCAAACAATCCGGAAGAAAGAGGTTTGCTTGCAGGAAGACGCGGAACTTACTCAAGCCTTTCGGGCGTATTCTTCTCATATATAGGCTCACCTCTTGCAATATTATTAGGTAAAGTTACAGGAAACGAAATATTGGGATATACATTATTGGCTGCAATAATGGCCTTTTCAATGATGATAGGTTACTGGACAGTATTTAAATTAACCGAAGGATATGAAGAGACAGGAGAAGAAGTACAGGCTTCAGGCCCTGCAAAGTCTCAGAAAGTATCCGGCAAAGACATGTTGAAGATGGTTTTCCAGAATCCTCCCCTTCTTGTTCTTTTATTGGGAGACTTCTTCAGATATATGGCAAGCTTTATCATGACTTCCGCAGCAGCGTATTACTTCACTTATGTTGCACAGAACATGGGACTTCTTCCCATATACCTCCTTGTAGGAGCTATTGCCCAGGTAATAGGAGCATATTTCTCAGGAGCTTTCGCAAAGGCATTATCAACAAGGAATGCAGCAATTATAGGACTTTTCGGACTTGCAGCATCCTTCATAGTCTGCAAATTCGTAGGTATGAATATAACTTTATTCTTCGTAGTTGTATGCGTTGTAAGATTGTTCTTAGGTCTTTTAACAGCTGTAATGGTTGCATTGTATTCTGACGTTGCTGTATACGGTGAGTGGAAGACAGGGCATAATGCGGCACCTTTTATCATGGGCTTGATGAACCTTTCATTAAAGACTGCAATTATATCAAGGGGTACTGTAATTCCAATAGTTCTTGCAGCAGCAGGCTTCGTTTCGGGAGCAGACCCTGCTACAGCAAGCTTGGAGCTTAAAAATGCCGTTATAAACGTATTCTTATTCATACCCGGCATATTCTCCCTTATCTCTGCAGTTATCCTTGCTGTAGGTTACAGGCTGACAAAGGAAAAGCTGACTCAATATCAGTCAGAAATAGATAAGAGGAAGATGCAGGCGGCATAAACCGCATTGATAATTTAATAAAAAACAGGCCTATTTCAGCAAGTATACCGGAAATAGAAACCGGGCCGACACCAGGTATGGATTTCAAGTAAGGATATTCGGCTGGATTAAGCCCGGAAGCTGTTTTTTCAATAAACTTGTCAGCGGACTTGATTTCAGCCCCGCAGACAAATACTCTGAGCAAGCTTTCATAGCAACAGCATATGCTTTGCAGGGAGACTTGGCTCAAACCTTCGCTAATAACCTATAGGGTTATTGCAGCATCAGAATACTGTAAGCAAAAAATAAATAAGAATATAGTTAAGATTATTAGTTATGTTCTTATAAATATGAGGAGAATCAAAATGGAAAAATATCAACTTAAAGAAAGCGAAATAATGGCATATGCTCTTCCAAACGCTGTTTCGGCCATGGTACACACCATACCGGTTATGTACGGAATGATGTTTATGACCGAATATTTAGGAATTTCCGCTACCGCTATGGGCACGGCAATGCTTGCTACAAAATTGCTTGATTATGTCGTGGCCATCTTTGCCGGCGGTATTATAGAGAAAACTCAAAGCAAGAAACACGGTAAGTACGCTCTATGGATGAGAATAACTACTTTCACGTTATTTTTCGGTTCATTGCTGCAGCTTGTTGATACCACGGGGATCATTTCTTCATCATTGGTAAGATTGATTTTCGTATCCGTCTTCTACTGCACTCTGCACTTCGGAATGAATTTCCGTGCAACATCTCAGGGAGGTATTTTGCAAAGGATGGGCGGTCCTTCAATGGAAATAAGGAAACGCTTAAATGCCCGCCAGGCTCAAATCAATGCTGCTGTTACCATTATATCAGGCGCAATAACACTTCCGCTGATTCAATTCTTCGCAAATATATTCGGAGCAGCCAACGGTTACGCTATTACTATTATTGTATTTGGTATTTTGTTCTTAGGCTTAAGCTTCTTTATGCTTTTCCCGGTGATGAAAAAATACGATCTTCCCAGAGAGGGTGCTGCGGTTGCCAATGCTCCCACTATAGGCCAGATGTTCAAATCCATTGTCACCAACAAACAGATGATTGTTGTGTTTTTAATGATTACATCCATGACGGTAGGAACACAGATATTTACCCCCCTTGTGGCTTATTATTTTAAAGTCGTTACAGGGAATCTCTCTGCAATGACCCTGCTCTTAACAATTCAGGGCATAGGAGCATTTTTATTCAGCCTTATTGCGCCGGCTATAGCCAAAAAGCTTGGCAAGAAGGGCGCCCTTATCTTCAGCTCGGCTCTTTCAATCGCCTGCTATCTCGGCATTTGGCTTATCGGGCTTAAAAATATTTGGGCTATGGTGGCATTTGCCTGCCTGATTAAAGGCAGTGATGCCATTTACAGATGCTTCTCCACTAACTACTTCCTTGACTGCGGTGAGTATGGTTACTACACCACAGGTCAGGACAACAGAACCATGGCGCTGACAGTTATGAACTGGCCCATTAAAATCGGGTTCCTGGCAGGGGGTTCGGCAGTAGGCTACGGTCTTGCTATGATCGGTTACTCTGCGGGTATGGAAGTTACTTCGGTATTTGCCAATAAGTTTATGATGTTATTCGGACTTGTTCCGGCGGCCTTCTTCCTGGTTACGCTTGTTCTGGCGGTAGTTGCATACAAGCTTACGGACGAACAGGCTGAATTTTACGCCAATGAAAACATTAAAAGAGAAGCTGCTCTTAAACAAGCTAAGTAATATTATATTATAGCCGGCACAATTTTCATTGACACAATAAGGTGCTCAGCATTTTGTTTGCCGGCTGCTTGTTTTCTGACTCGCCGGCCGGGGCAGAGCAGGAGGCAGCAACGTTTGATGCAGGCGCCTGCCGCCCGTATGAATTGAAACAGAAGAAGACTCAGAAATGAGGCTACAGATTGACAAAGGAAAAATTGACCCAGAGTACCAGGCAGAAATAGATAAGAGAAAAGCTCAGGCGGAGTAAACCGCATTAATAATTTAACAAAAAACAGGCCGCGAAACGGTTTCATAGGGAAACGTGTTAAACTATACCCTAAAACCGGTACGGAAAAGAATAAAAGAGGCACTATCCCGCAAGAGATAGCGCCTCTTTTACATCAAGAGAGGTATACAGTAAAAAAGATTATATATTTATTTTGGCGCACAAAGTAATAAAATTCTTCATTGCCTCGGTGAGGTATTTATTTTTATGAAAAACCATCTTAAACTTGCGGTCAAACCTGAGGCCTTTGATCTCTTTAGCAAGTAATATTCCGGACTTAACTTCGCTTGCAACTGCACGCTTTGAAATCACTGAAATTCCCAGTCCCTCCGCCACGGCCATTTTTATGGTGTCGGCATTATTGCATGTCCAGACCTCATTCCAGGAAAGATCATTGGCTGACATTACATCCTCGAAGGTTTTACGGGTTCCGCTTCCATTTTCACGGCTGATGAAATCTTCCTTTTTAAGCTCCTGCGGCTCTATAACAGGAATAGCTGAAAAACGGTGCCTGACGCCGCAAATCAGCACGAGCTCGTCATCCATAAAGGGCATATTGACTATATCGGGGGAAAAAATATCTCCCTCCACTATAGCAATGTCGGTTTGGTCGTGCAGTATCCGGTTTTCGATTTGCTTGGTATTGCCCTCGAAAACTCTTATAAGGACCTTCGGTTTTAACCGTTTAAAAGCAGAAACCAGCTGAGGGAGTACGCTGGAGCCAACTGTGACGCTTGTACCAAGGCTGATTGAGCCGCTGTTATGCAAAGCTTTCATATCCTTTTCAATATCCGTATTCATCCGGATCATATGCCTGGCATAACTGAGCAATTTTTCGCCGGCCTGTGTCAGATAAAGCTTCCTTGTTAACCGTTCAAAAAGGCGTATGCCATAATGCTTTTCAAGCTCAGCTATTGCCTGGCTGACAGCGGACTGCGACATAAAGAGAGCTTCGGCTGCGGCGGTCATATTCATATTGTCACAGACAGCCACAAATATTTTAAAATGGCGTAAAGTCAAGGCTTAAATCTCCTATTCATAAGTATTATCTTATCATCATAATAAGATAATAGTATTTTACTTATAAACCGTCAAGGAGTATGATTGACTTTAGGGAGGTGGATGCTATTGAAATCAATTATAAATAGATTGTCGGGAGTCATGCTGACAGCAGTTATTGCCTATCCTGCGTGGCTTATCGGAAGGATATACCCGGTTATCGGCAGTCCTGTATTGGCTATCCTGTTCGGAATGATATTGGCATTCTGGAAAAGACCGCCTGTATTCGAGGATGGAGTGAAATATACCTCAAAAAAGCTGCTTCAGTATTCCATAATTCTTCTCGGCTTTGAGATGAACCTTTATAATGTTCTGGCAGTCGGAAGTCAAACGCTGGTGCTGATGGCGTTTACGCTGACCGCTGCCTTTGTGACCGCTTTTGCCGCAGGAAGGCTTTTAAAAATTGACGGCAAAACGGGCACCCTCATAGGAGTAGGCACCGCCATTTGCGGCGGCTCGGCCATTGCGGCGACAGCCCCGGTGATAAACGCCAGCGATGAGCAGGTGGCTCATTCCATATCGACTATTTTCCTGTTCAATGTGATTGCGGCATTTCTGTTCCCCTTCCTTGGTCATGTGTTGAATATGGGGGACCATGCCTTTGGCCTTTGGGCAGGCACCGCCGTAAACGACACATCCTCTGTAGTGGCTGCCGGATATACCTTCAGCAATGAAGCGGGCAACCTGGCCGTGATCGTTAAGCTCACAAGGACCCTCATGATAGTACCCGTCACACTGGCACTTGCAGTCTATACGTCGCGTAAATCCATAGGGGATGCCCCTGCCGGGGAAAAGGGCAAAAGCTACAGCATCGCGAAAATATTCCCCTGGTTCGTTCTCGGATTTATTGCCGCATCCATTATAAGCACTTTTATTCCTATTCCATGGGGAATAGGCGGCTTCCTTGCCAAAGCCGGCAAATTCGTAATTGTAATGGCCATGGCCGCTATCGGACTTAACACCAATGTGGTAAAACTGGTGAAAAACGGAGCAGCTCCAATTCTGCTGGGTTTAATCTGCTGGACGGTTCTGTCATTGACTTCCCTGGGGCTTCAGTTCATATTATTCGGCGCTTAATTCATTTAACTTAAAAAAGGGGGGCAACTATTGAAGCATGATGCGAAATTTTACTGGAAGCTTTTTATATACACATTCCAGTTAAGCGCTTTTACCTTCGGAGGCGGTTATGTTATTGTACCGCTGATGAAAAAGCGGTTTGTCGATAAACTCGGCTGGATAAACGAAAAGGAGATGCTTGATTTTACTGCCATAGCTCAGTCCTCACCCGGTGCTATTGCCGTAAACGCATCTGTTTTGCTGGGCTATCATCTTTCGGGAATCCCGGGGGCTCTGGTTGCTATTTTTGGCACCGTATTGCCGCCTCTGATATTGCTGTCGGTTATTTCCATAGGATACAGTGCCTTTATAAAAAACCAGGTGGTGAAGAATGTACTGCTTGGTATGCAGGCAGGGGTTTGCGCGGTCATTATAGATGTTGTAACCGATATGGGCAGAAGCATTATCAAAGACAAAAGGATTATGCCGGTCATACTTATGATTGCCGCATTTACGGCAGGAGCTATATTTAATGTCAATGTTGTATTGATTATTCTTATATGCGGGCTTGCAGGCTTCCTTTCTGTCATAAAAAGCTCCGGAAAGGACGTAACAAATGATATATCTTAAGCTGTTTTGGGCTTTCTTCCAGATAGGGCTTTTAAGTATTGGCGGCGGTTACGCCGCAATGCCCCTTATACAGAATCAGGTGGTTGATACCTACGGCTGGCTGAATATGGACGAATTCGCCAATGTCATTACCATCTCCCAAATGACGCCCGGTCCTATTGCAATAAACTCCGCTACCTTTGTAGGCATACGCATTGCCGGAATTTGGGGAGCGGTTATTGCAACGGTTGGCTGTATCCTGCCATCCTGTGCTATAGTTTTGCTGCTTGCAATCCTGTACAGGAAATACAAAAACCTGAAGTATGTCCAGGGTGTTCTTAAAAGCCTGCATCCGGCCGTCGTCGGAATGATTGCATCGGCAGGCTTTGCCATAACGGTGAACACGCTATGGAATGGGGAGGCGGTTTCCCATGACATCGGCGATATTGATTTTGTTTCGGTAGCTCTAATTGCGGCTTGTATTTTCTCTTTAAAAAAAATCAAAATAAATCCTACATTTGTCATGCTCGGAGCAGGTATTGCCGGCGGGATTATTTACAGCCTGATATAAAAGAGATAAAAATGTGCCCATTGGGCTCATTTTTTTTATCTCGATATAAAAACACAATAATTGTAAAATTAATACAAAGGTTGTATAATTGAATTGGTCAACTGAATTTACAGAAAATTAACATTAATAAGAGGTGATGATAGGGTAAAAATCTAACTTATGAATTTAAGGTATACAAGGGAAAACACCCAGCTTTAGCCGGGAGTGAAAGTAGGTTTAGAGGAAAAAAATATTGAGGAGGTTTTTATATGAAAAAACCATTAAGCAAGGCTATAAAGAACCTTTATGGCATAGGCGACCTTGGTTTCTCATTAATGGCCAGCGTTGAAACTATATTATTTGTATTCTTCTTGACCAACGTAGCAAAATATTCACTTCCCATGGTTGCAATCATAGGCTCGGTGACAAGTATTGCCGATGCCGCCTTATCGCCTTTCTACGGTGCCATTATAAGCGGTACCAAGCCGTTAAAATGGGGGCGCAACCGTTCCTGGATGCTAATTGCCCCCCCTGTAGTCGTTATCCTTTATGCATTCCAGTACACGAGAATAGGACCCGAACCTGTTGCCGCAGCAATCGTATGCGCCGGATTTATTTTAAGTCATATAGCATGGAATATACCCTGGGTTGCAAATCTCTCATTGATATCGGTACTTGCGAACAATCCCGAAGAGCGCGGATTTTTGGCATCAAGGCGCGCTACCTATTCCAGTCTTTCAGGCATATTCTTCTCATATATCGCTTCACCTCTAGCAATATTCTTAGGAACCATCACCAGAAATGAAACATTAGGATACACTCTTCTTGCAGGACTCATGGCATTTTTAATGATGTGCGGTTACTGGATAGTATTTAAAATAACCGACGGATATGAAGAGACGTCAACGGAGGTTAACACCGTTGCAAAAGAAGCTCCTAAGGTTGAAAAGGTTCCGGTCAGCGTCATGCTTAAAATGGTATTTCAAAATCCCCATCTTATCGCATTGCTGATAGGCGATTTTTTCAGAAGCATGACCAGCTTTGTAATGACAGCCTCCGCCGCATATTACTTCACCTATGTGGCACAAAACATGGCGCTGTTGCCCTTGTATCTTTTAATAGGCGCCGTAGGGCAGTTAATTGGAGCATATTTCAGCGCAAGAGTAGCCAAGGTATTGACCAACAGGACTTCTGTTATAGTAGGAATGTTCGGACTGGCCGGATCCCTTATACTCTGTAAATTCGTCGCCATGAATATTGTGCTGTTCTTTGTAGTTATCACGGTCGTTAGACTGTTCTTAGGGCTTTTGACAGCCGTTACCGTTGCTTTGTATTCCGATGTTGTCGTATACAGCGAATGGAAGACAGGCAAAAATGCCTCTGCCTTTATCATGGGCTTGATGACCTTATCCTTAAAGGTTGCCATCATATCGAGGGGTACCGTAATTCCCATAGTCCTTGCCGCCGCAGGCTTTGTCTCGGGAGCAGACCCGGCTACAGCCACGATGGAGCTTAAAAACGCCGTTGTAAACGTATTTACCTTTATTCCCGGCCTCTTTGCATTGGTGGGCGCATTGATCATAGCATTTGGATACAGGCTCACCAGAGAAAAGATTGAAGGTTACCAGGCTGAAATCGACAGGAGAAAGATTCAGGCCGTGTAGTATAAAAGATTCATATTAAAGAGGCTGCATACAAAATTGCAGCCTTTTTAAATACACGAAACTCATAGTACGGCCAGCAGTTTGAATTTTGTCTTATCTGCTTATGCCGGAATATTAAAAATTAAATTCATTTTCCCAATCAAAGTTTTCAGATTGGTCCAAACTTTTGGGCCAATGTCTGCACCATTCCGGCACGCCGGGATTTTCAACCCTGTCAAGGCTTGGCGTATACGGCTTTATGTCAAGCACAGGCGTTCCGTTATTAGCGTCAATATAGGCAATTTGGATGATGCCTTTTGAGAAGTCGGCATAAATAACCTGTGCCGTAGTTAACGCGATAGGATTTGGGCGGATCGGCGACCTTGTGGCAAATATACCCATTAAAGGCGGAGCCTTTTTATACGGCTGGGGCGCTTCAAATACATTTCTCATTTCCTCACTGTCAAAGTCACTGAACCACCAGATAACATTTATATGGCTGAATCCGTCTAATGCCTGCAGTGCAGGGATATATTTTGGCTCAAGTTCGATGAACATTCCGTCGTCGTTTACGTTGATTTTGCCGATAGGGTGTACTTGAAAATTCTGCATAATGCATACCTCCATAATAAATTTTGATTTATCTGTAAGTTCAGTGTAAACCTTCACATCATGTGAGAGTCAACAGCAAAAAAGCGTCCTGCAAAAATCTGCAAAACGCTTTATATTACATCTTTTCTAATGGTATTTGGATTTCGGTCAGGTATTTATCAGGATTTTCCTCGTTCCACGGCCCGCGGTGGACAATTTGCCTGCTCTGTCCGCTCATTTTATATTGACTATGCTCTTGCAGCCATTTTGCAAAGGCAAGATACGCGCTCCCAATGTTTTCAAAGGGCCCATATACCATAGTGCATGCCATAATTGGCACAGGTTCCGTATTCCGATAGGTGAAACCGCAAATATCCTTCCCTATTCGGGCCACGGGAGCGCATATTTCAATGTCAACGTCTGTTTCCCTATAATCTGTGTCGTGATAGATGGTAAAGGTACTGTTTGAAATGGGTATATTATTTTGGCCTGCAAAAGCCGACATCTCTTCCCACAATTGTCCCTCGGCATAATAATCACGGACAATTCGCCTTAAAGAAAACACCTGGCAACTGGGTGTAGATTTAATGGAAACATTGCAGTGTAGCGTTATCCTTTCCTGCAGAATATCTCTTTTGGCCAGCTCAATTTTAGATAGTTTATACTGTTCGGCTTTAATTGTGCTCTCAATTTCCAGGCGCTTATTATCAAGCTGATCAGTTATAAATTCGTCATTCCAATGATTAAGGGCAAGCGCAATTTCAGAAATGTTAAACCCTAAATCCCGCAGGAATATTATTTTATTCAAAACAGGAATTTGCTCTACAGAGTATAGCCTGTAATTTGTAAACTTATCTATTGCGGCAGGTTTCAGCAATCCTGTTTCATCATAGTATCTTAGCATTCGGATTGATACTTGCGTTAATTTGGAGAACTCGCCTATTTTGAACATACGCATCACCTCTATAATCAGTAATTATATCGTGAGCAGAATGAAACTGCAAATAAAATACATTCCTTGTCTGTTGCCTGTCTTTCCGGGAAAGGTAAAAAAAGACTGGGATATACCTTTATTAAAACTGTATGCCAGGAACAATTCAGCATATTTGATCTGCGGCATTAATAGGTCAGTATGTCAGTTGTTAAAAAAACCTGCAGAAAAACATTGATATTTTGATTTTTAATTAGTAGAATTATAATAATTATTCATAAAAATGCATAAGGAAGTAAAAGTTATTGGCAATGGAGCCTTTAGAAAAAAGCAGACAAACGGTTTTTGCTTTTCTGAAGGCTTTTATTTTTAGGCGGGGGGTTTATTGATGCAGGTTGTATACGACAGTTATATCAAGAATAATCAGGAAGCCTTCAATATAATAGATATAATAAACCAAAAGAAATTAAAGGTGCAATTCCAGCCCATAGTATCCATAAATCAAAAGAGAATCTGCGGATTGGAAGGATTGATTCGTGGAATCAACATAAAGAATAATGAAATTATAGAGCCAGAAATGCTCTTTTATGCCGCGGCAGAGATTAACTTGATCATTGAGCTTGACAGGGTTTGTAGGGAAAAGGTTTTGGAAGCCTTCAAGGATATTTATGATAAAAACAAAGACATGCTTTTGTTTTTAAACATCGACGCTTCAATTTTAGAAAAGGTGGTTGGGTCTGAATATTTGATAAACCAGGTTAAAAGGCAGAGTATCAATCCGGGGAGCATAGTAATTGAAATAAACGAATCCAAAGTAAAAGACACCAATGCCTTGAAGAGATTCATAGATACTTACAGAAAACTCGGTTTTTTAATCGCCTTGGACGATGTGGGAGCAGGATTTTCAAACCTGGACAGGATACCTGTTGCCAGGCCCGATATTATAAAAATAGATATATCCTTAATCCGAAGCATTTATGATAATTATTACAAACAGGAGATATTCAGGTCTCTAAACACCCTGTCCAATAAAATAGGAGCCCTTGTAATTGCAGAAGGGGTGGAGACGGAAGAAGAGGCTATTGAAGTGATGGAATTGGGCGGAAATATGATACAGGGCTATTATTTTTCAAAACCGATAAGCATAAACAACGAGCTGCCGGCGTTTATCCATGACAGGATAGAAGATTTGGCAGATAATTTTAAGGTTCATATGGATAAAGCCATAAAAAAGGACAGGCAGGACGAAAAGAGGATTTTATCGGCAATAAATAATACCATAAAAAGGCTAAAATCAACACCCATGGCAGAATTTCATAGAAAGCTAATTGAAAGGCTGAAGGAAAATGAAAATGTGGAATGCCTGTATGTCCTGGATGAAAAGGGCATACAGGTCAGTGAAACCATATGCTCATACTATGGTGAAGATACAAATATGTTCTTTCAGCCGGCAGAAATCGGAACGGATCATTCCATGAAAAAATATTATTACTATCTTCATGATGCCGGCCTGGGCAAGTATTTGACGGAACCGTACATATCGCTGGCAACAGGAAGCCTATGTGTAACCTTCTCAAAGCCCTTTAAAAACATAGAAAATAAAAAATACATACTGTGCATGGACTTCAATATAAGAACGGATTCCGCCAAATAAAAGCATTTTAAGATTCGTAGCAGACGGCGGCTCCTGTTTCCAACACTTCACCTACATATTTTGAAACCTCAACATGTACAGGATGGGATATGTAACTTTCAAAATCCGCCATGGAATTAAATTTTGTAATTAGCAGAATATCATAGGACATGGCAGTGCTCCTTATATTGATTTTAGCCTCGACATCCAATAGCTCGGGGATTTTTCCCTTCATGCCAAGAAGCACTTCCTGGGCTTTTTTTATGTTGTCGCTGTTTCTTTCTTTTAGCTTTAGCATAAGAGTGTTAGTAATCATCTTAAATAGCCTCCTTTTTATATATTTTTAAGAACAATATTGATTTACATTTTGTAGATACAACAGAAACGGATATGAAAGACCGGGAGGAAAAATACCCTCTTCTGCATCACCCTGCTCTTTTGTCATAATACCGCATAATACCGTAAGATACCAGTCTGTTTATCATTTCCTTCTGCAATTCTTTTATGTTTTTCTGTAATTTGCTGCTCCGTGAGCTTTGAAAAATCGATACCGAAAAATCTTCTTACGGATTGGCGGCAGTTAAATCGGATATTGCTGCAAAAACTGAGAAAGGAACAACAAATGCGGCAATTATGCCAGTTGCAATTAAAATTCTGACTTTTTTCATTTCAACGCCTGCTACTATTATTTACTAACTTCATATTATCCATGAAATGTGTCTAATCCTTGGTTGATTTTTAAAAAATTTTGAACATTTTTCATTTTAAAAGTTGTGCTGGGTTGGATGCTTATCAAGAAAACAGTGTGCCCTATATCTCTTGATACTCTTAACCAAAATTCAAAGAAGCAAAACGCATTTCGAACTTGCTCATTAATAGGGGCTTCTCACTGACCTTAAGTTCAAAGAAGTAAGACCTTTCGGCCTTTTTAGAGCAGATTTTTATCAGAATGATTCCCAGAAAAAGGATATTGAATTTGCCGATATTTCCATTCATAATTAAATACATAAAGCTTTTGTTTCCAGAGTTTTAAAAATATTACTTAGGAGTGAACATTATGAAGAAATGGACAAGTTTTGTAGCTGCTATTGTTATTGTTTTCTTGCTCGCCGGTTGTTCTGCAAATGCTAATTTATCTAAAGAAGCACAGGATTCTGCTAACCAACAGCCACAACAGTCAGTAGAATCTGATAACCAAGTATCAAATGAAAACATACCTTTTACCAGTTTGGAAGAATTGGAAGAAATTTACGCGGTAAATTGGAATAAGTATGGGGGTGGGGCTAATACAGCTGGCAGCCTACCGGAACTGCAGCAATTTGTAAAAGCCCCTGTTCATATTACAATTGAAGGGTTTAATAGTCTATCCCTTGAAGATCGTAAAAGATATACAAAGATTTTACTAATTTACATGGACTTAAATACTAAAGAACTTGGACTTTTATTGGACAACGATGGAATTAAATTTGAGGCGGATGAAGATAGTATGTCTGATTATTGGCTAGTAACACCTGAAACGTTTGCTGGAAATGCAGGATATTTTTGGCCCAAAGACAATCATTGGGGACCGGAACCGTTTACACCGGACACTCCGAAAAGATAGGAAATCGAGTAGGAGGGGGCTTGCCGCCCTATTCTACTCGATTTTATTGACTTGTTTAACAACTCTTTTATAAACTCATTTGGCTTATCTGCATACAACCTCCACCGTAACGGAAACTTCGATTTTCACAAAGGTATCCTGGGCTATAGCAGGATGGATTTTGAGTGGCGGTGTGCATTACCGTTGCGTACGAGTGTGTGCTGAGCGTCGGGTGGTAGCCTATATATCCATTGGCTAGCGAACCGGAAAACCCATTGAATGCCAGGAATAATGCCCCTGCCGCATATGGGCTAATCGTATTACCTGAGCAACTGACAGCGGTGGAACCGTCGGCATTCTGAGCTACCCCGCAATTGTAATAACTGAGTGCCTGTGGATACGTTCCTTTTGATTGTTTCCAATTCATGAAATGCGCTGCGCCAGCTTCCAAAGCACTTAACACTGTGGGATAGCTTCCGCCCCCTACTTGCATAAGGTTTTTCGTGCTTGCAACTGATCCACCCACGCCAAAGTTTGATTCTTGTGAAATAATCGCTAATATTGCCCGTGGGTCGACACCGTATCGAATGGACGCCAAGTTAACTTTGTAGCGGTATAATGAAGTTGTAACACCTCGGTCTAATAGATATAATAAATTTATTAGAGAAAGAGGGATAACGATGAATAGGTATTATGAAGAAGAATTCAAAAACAAAATTGTTCGTCTTCATCTTGAAGAAGGACGTACTTTAAAAAGCTTATCTGAGGAATATGGAGTTTCTAAATCAGGTATTTCAATATGGATAAAAGCTTATCGTGAAGAATGCTCAACAAACCATGAATTAAAAGAAG
>NZ_LKET01000066.1 GCF_001317355.1 Oxobacter pfennigii | reverse complement strand
TCGCTCATATTACCGACCCTGATACCGGAGAAATCATCAATGCATATATTTTCGTTGGTGTTATGACATACAGCCAGTATGCCTATGTAGAAGCATTTATCAATGAAAAACAGCGAGCATGGATAACTGCCCATGTTCATATGTACGAATACTTCGGCGGCGTTGCTAAAATCTTGGTATCTGATAATTGCAAGACAGCTATCGTACATAATGGCGGATGGTATAACCAGCAGGTAAATGCCATCTATTATGGAATGGCAGAGCATTACGGCACCGCCATTATTCCTGCCAGAGTGCGTAAGCCAAAGGATAAACCAAATGCCGAAGGTTCTGTAAATGGGATATCTACATGGATTACCGCTGCATTACGCAATGAACAGTTCTTTTCACTTGCTGAATTAAATGCCGCAATTCGTGTAAAGCTGAAAGAATTCAATGCCAAGCTTTTTCAAAAGAAAGAGGGCAGCCGGCTTGAACTCTTCCGTGACGAAGAACTGCCATTACTGGCACCATTACCTGCTACCCCATATGAACTGGCGGAATGGAAACAAGCCACCGTTCAGTTTAATTATCACATATCAGTCGACGGAATGCTATACTCCGTTCCTTACGAGTACATAAAACGTAAGGTTGATGTGAGGATAACAGATAAAACACTTGAAGTATTCTATAACCATAACCGCATTGCTTCCCATCTCCGTCTTCACGGTCGTAAGGGGCAATACAGCACCATTGTGGAACATATGCCGGAAGACCACCAGAAATACTTGGAATGGAACGGTAAGCGTTTCCGTCAATGGGCCGAGCGGATTGGAATCAATACGTACAAAGTCGTAGATGCAATACTTACCTCAAAGCGTGTGGAGCAACAGACTTACAAAAGCTGTATGGGACTTTTAAAACTAGCGGACAAATATACAACCGGTCGGCTGGAGTCAGCCTGTGAAAAAGCCTTAAGCTATACAGCATCACCCAGTTACAAGAGTATTCAAAACATACTCGCAATAAATCAGGACAAGTCTGTTTCGGCTATATCTGAAGAAGAAACCACACACAAGAACAGCCATGGCATCACAAGAGGTGCCGGCTATTATGGGAGGTAAACATCAATGACAAATCAAAGTACTATTGATAAATTAATCGAAATGCGCCTTAGTGCAATGGCAGATGCATTTCGCATACAACTTAACGATCCAAAAATGAAAGAAGTACCTTTTGAAGATCGTTTTGGAATACTTACAGATATCGAATACAGCAGTCGCAAGAATAATCGGCTTAGAAGACTTATTCGGAATGCCGAATTCGACCAGCCTGACGCCAGTATCATGGATATTGATTATACGTCAGGTCGCAGGTTAAACAGGGAACTGCTAAAACGGCTTGCAACCTGCGAATATATCACTGAACACCGAAATATTTTTATTACCGGTGCAACAGGCAGCGGTAAAACCTATATGGCTTGTTCCTTTGGCATGGAGGCTTGCAAACAGTATTACAACACTAAATACGTCAGACTCCCTGACCTTCTGATTGACATTGAAATAGCAAGGAATGAAGGAACTTACAAGAAAGTCATGGCCAAATATTCAAATCCTGTTTTGCTCATTATTGATGAATGGCTGCTTCTTAAACCTACTGCTAACGAGCAAAAGGACATCTTTGAGCTTCTGCACAGGCGTCGTAAGAAATCGTCAACCATCTTCTGTTCACAATATCGGATGGAGGGCTGGTATGAGCAACTTGGCGGAGCAGATGGCCCATTAACAGATGCCATACTGGATCGTATTGTACATGATGCTTACAAAATCAATATCGAAAGCATCGACCCTACTAAAGATATTTCAATGCGAGAGGT
>NZ_LKET01000065.1 GCF_001317355.1 Oxobacter pfennigii | reverse complement strand
TTTATATCCCTCAGAAACCTTTACAATCGGTTCTTCTATTTCCGGCACGTATTCCAATTCAGCCTCATTGAAGAGATTAAGTTGACCGTCAAGGACAACTCTCGGTGTCTTTTCACTGGAGCTGCCGAACTTTTGCCTGCGCATGAGAAGAATAATTTCTGTAAGGTTGTCAACCTGCTTCTTTAAGTTCTCGATCATTGCTTCCAGTTTTTCCGTGTAGGCATCCCTGTTATGATTTTCAAGTTCTTGTATTCTTTTTTCCAGTTGTGCCACATATGCATCTTTTTCCATGATTCTAACCGTTTTCTCCCGTACTTTTATTATTTAAATTATATCATAAAATACCGTTGAAATCCAGTAAATTCAATGGGTTTAGGCACTTTTCCCACTCAGCAGAGGTCACCTGTTTTTGCTTTTTTGATTGCTTTTGGTTGGTCGATGGCAAGTCCCTCTGTCAGCCATCGGAATTCCTGCCAGGTAATATCTCTTACTTGTTCTTCTGTTCTTGGCCATTTGAATTTTCCGTTCTCAAGCCGCTTATACAGCAGGACAAAACCATCATCCTCCCACAGAAGTACCTTCATGCGATCAGCACGTTTCCCACAAAACAGAAACAATTTTCGTGAAAATGGATCCAGTCCGAGGCTCGACTGCACAATTGACGCCAGTCCGTTTATGGATTTGCGCATATCCGTATATCCACAGACGATGTAAATCCCCTGCGCCTTTGTTATATCACCTATCATATCCGCATCAGTACCTTCAGTGTGCGTTCAATAAT
>NZ_LKET01000064.1 GCF_001317355.1 Oxobacter pfennigii | reverse complement strand
AAACTACTGTACATAACTATATGAATAAGGAACTTAAACTCAGTTCTATTGTTAAAAGAAAGAGACCGGGATATAAAAAGGGACATGCCCATAAAATCTTTCCTAATCTTATAAATCAGGACTTTACAGCATATAAAGTAAATCATATATGGTGTACTGATTTTACATATTTATTTTTAGCAGACGGAAGCAAAAGATATAATTGTACCATTCTTGATATTTACGACCGCTCTGTAATAGCCAGTTTAAACGGTAAAGAGATAACAAGCAAACTCGCTATTAATACATTGAAAAAAGCCATTGCTTCCCAGCCAAAAATAACAGATAAATTAATCCTTCATAGCGATCAGGCATCGCAATATACTTCAAAGGAGTTTGTAGATTTTTGCAGTTCAATTGATATACAACAAAGTATGAGCAAGGCTGGATGTCCATATGATAATGCACCCATGGAACGATATTTTAATACCTTGAAAAATGAATTAATATATCATCACTATTATCATAATGAT
>NZ_LKET01000063.1 GCF_001317355.1 Oxobacter pfennigii | reverse complement strand
GGTATTCATACTCTAAACCTCCATTGGAGTTTTTCGACTAAGTCAAAAAACTCTAAAGACTCTAATTTAGAGCATTATCTCATATGGTCAGGGAAGTTATCCATACACCGTCTTATTTTACAGTTACCCAGGAACTGCACAAGATGTTCAGGAAATGCTTAAGGATCTTCTGGGGGATACTCTCCAGGGAATGTTGGAAGGTGAGATGGAGGATGAACTAGGTTATTCCAAATATGATTACTCCAACAAGGACACCGACAACAGCAGGAACGGTTACAGCAAGAAAAATGTAGTCTCATCAATGGGTGAGATTAGTTTGGATATCCCACGTGATCGTAAAGGGGAATTTGAGCCCCAGATTGTAAAGAAGAATCAGACCGACATCTCAAATATCGAGGATCAGGTGCTATCTATGTATGCTAAAGTGTAGATTAGCATTTTAAACAAGGGAAATTAGCCTCAATTTTTTCAAATTAAATAATACAGCGCTAATTTAATCCTATAGGAATTTGAGAAATGGATTTTCTAATTAAAATATATTTGAAATATGAT
>NZ_LKET01000062.1 GCF_001317355.1 Oxobacter pfennigii | reverse complement strand
GAGAGTTCACAGCAGCGAACTCTAAGGTATGTGTTTTGCACATACCAATATTCCTTGGTAGCTCAATGGTGGAGCATCCGGCTGTTAACCGGAGGGTTGTTGGTTCGAATCCAATCCAAGGAGCCAAAGACACGTATTTTTAAGAGTACGTGTCTTTATTTTGTATATTTTCTGAAATGCGGCATGGTAACATGCTGTCACAAGTTGATAACTGTTATCACAAGTTATTTAGAGTTCTCTGCCGCGAACATCCATTGGCTATTCTCATATTTACACTAATTTTAAAGTGTGATATATTTGATTTGTTGCCGGTGCCGTAATAAACTTACATGGACTTATATTGGCAAGCCTATATTTTTACGGAATTTAGTTATAATTATAATAGGATAAATAATCAGGTACATGCAGTTAATTTTTTTAGGCGGTGATGAATATGTTAGAAGATATGAACATCAATGATACATTTGCTTTTCCCTATGCAAATCCAGGTAAAAGTGCTGTTGTCAGTGTTAGTAATCAAGAATATGTCAGACATGCCATTAAGACTCATTTTATCGAAGCAGGTAAGGAAAATTACATAGATATTATCAGCAGGTATGTCACACCTGTATACAAAGAAGGAGATTTTCTGGCCATCAGTGAAAAACTCATAACTCTTTGTCAAAACAGGGTCATAACTAAAAATGATTTAAAAATAGGGTTTTGGGCTAAGTTTTTATCCAGGTTCGCATATAGGAGCCCTTATGGTTTTGGAATAAGAAACCCTTATAAAATGGCTGCTGCAATTAAGCTTGCGGGACTTCCCCGAGTGTTGTTTGCTGCTTTTTGTTCTGTAATTGGCAAGCTTTTCGGGGTAAGGGGGGTGTTTTACAAGGTAGTAGGAAATAATATTTCAAATATAGATGGCTTTAATAATCTTGCTTTCGATTATTATGCAGATAAAGGGTTGATTTCTCCCGAAAACCCCGTGGGAGTATGCAAAGAAATTAAAGAAAAGCTCAACATTGACTGCATGATAATGGATGTAAACGATATAGGAGCTGAAATATTAGGAGTCAGCAGCGATGCCCCCTATGGTATAGATGTGCTTAAGGCCATGGTTAAAGACAATCCGGCAGGCCAGGACCAGGAGATGACTCCCTTAATATTAATAAGAAAAAAACAGGAGTATGCTGACGTGGCAGTAGACAGTGAAGCCCATGGCGCTTAAGTTTATACTAACCCTGATGTATTAGAGCAAGTGCACAGGGTTTTTTTATTTACAATTGATTTTTATGCTGCTTGATGACCATTTGGTATTATTTATTAAGTATAATATAAATTTGTTTATTGCTATAATAAATAGTATACATGATAAGTTTAGGGGTGTTAGAATGCAACGAAATAAGAGATTTGCCATCATTGCTGTAATTTTGGTTTTAATTGCTGCTGCGGGTGTCTTTATTTATAAAGGTTCATGGGTTTTCAAATCTTCTCCAAAGGTTGCTGATGAAGAGCCGGCAAAAAGCCAAGATCCTCAACCCACTGAAGAGCCGGAAATAGAACAGCCCCTTCCTACTCCTATAGAGCCCGAACCTAAAGTACCGGAGCATAAAGAAGTCAGAGGTATATATTTAACAGGCCATTCGGTGGGGCTGGAAAGCAGATTTTCACATTTAATTGATCTTATCAATACCACAGAATTAAATGCAATGGTTATTGATGTCAAAGATGATAACGGAGAAATAAGTTACAAGTCTTCTGTTCCTCTGGTAAAAGAGCTGGAAACGGATAAAACGGTTAAAATTAAAGATATTAAAGCGGTAATACAAAGGCTTGATGAAAATTACATATATCCAATAGCCAGAATAGTTGTTTTTAAAGATAATATAGCAGCAACTCAAAAGCCCGAGTTTGCAATTAAAAGCAAGGATGGTTCTGTTTGGAGGGACTATAAGAAAGTCGCCTGGATAAATCCATATATTAAGGAAGCTTGGGAATATCCCATAAGTATTGCCGAGGAAGCGGCAGATATGGGGTTTAAAGAAATCCAATTTGATTATGTAAGATTTCCAACAGACGGAAACAGATCATTAATAGATTATGGCGAAGCCGGTACTGATAGAACCATGTCACAGTCTATATCTGAATTCTTAAGTTATGCAAGGGAGAGGTTAAGCAAAAAAGGTGTTGTTGTTTCGGCGGATATTTACGGATTGGTTACAACGGTAAAGGATGATATGGGGATAGGTCAGCAGCTTGAGGATTTATCGACATCTGTGGATGTATTGTGTCCTATGGTATATCCTTCCCACTATGCTTACGGAAGTTATGGCATAAAATATCCGGATTTGGAACCTTACCGTACGGTGTTTACCAGCCTTTCAACAGCAAAGCAAAGAGTTGAGCAAATCCAGACTGATAAATCTAAGGCTAAGATAAGGCCTTGGCTTCAGGATTTCACTGGAGCATGGCTGAGACCCAAAAGTGCATATAAGGTATACAAATCTGCAGATGTAAAAGCTCAGATTCAAGCTGCCTATGACAGCGGTCTTACAGAATGGATATTATGGAATGCCGGCAATAAATACACCGAGGATGCATTATTAAAAGAATAGGCAGCATATTATATATAAGGCAGGTAACCTTAAATAAAATTGCAGACAGAGAAGATAATATTTCTTCTCTGTTTTTTTAAAGGATTTAAGGGATTTATGTAAAATAATTATAGAAGGTGATTAAAAGAAAGGATTAATATTAATGAATAAAAGGATTGGAAGCATAATTGTATTTTCAATTATAGTTATTGCATGTGCAGTTATGGTATTTAAATTTACCGATTTAATAAAAGGAAATCGCGGATATAATTCCATTGCCGAGCAAGTTAATAAAGACCTTGATTATTATGTCAAACTGGTGGAAAAAAGGCCGGATTCTATTAATCAGAAGGAAAAAAACCAACTTATCGAAGTGTGTGATAGAAAAGATGCCCTGGGTTATATGGCAAATCTTGCCCTTGCAGAATATTGCATTGTAAAGGGGGGAGATCCTTCGGACTATTATTTTAAGGCATTGTCATTATATGAAACCAGTGAAATTAAGAAAAAACTGGCCTTTTCTATGATTAATCAAAGGCAAGACAGTGATGCGGCAGTGATATTAGCAGATCTCCTTCCCGATGAATCTGCCATGGAATCCATACACAGACTTAAAATAGACCCTGCAGCAATGGGGCAAATAATGTTAGAGGCAAAAAAGTGGAAGCCTGCTTGTGAATATTTAAAAATGCATATAGATGAAGCTTATGATGAAGAAGGCAAAAATGGGCTTGAAATATTATATGCTAGGGCTCTGACAGAGTCAGGGGATTATAAGCAGGGGTTACTTCAGTTTGAGGAGCTTAAAGCAGCAAATAAGCTAAATTCGGAGCATCTGTACTTCTACGGAAGATGCCTTGACATGACGGGTAAGACTGAGGAGGCAAAAGAAATATATTCCTCCGTTGGAGTGATTGGGGCATACTATTTAGGAAATATTCTTGAGAAAGAAGGCAATTTAAATGCTGCGGCTGAAAGCTTCAGTGGCAGTGAAGATCCAGCATCTCTTTGGAAAGGTGCTACTCTTTGGGAAACTCTTGGTGAAGATGATAAGGCTTATGAGATTTATACTAAAATAGCTTCGAAAACAGGTTCATTTAAGGATGATGCAGCTTTTCGCGCATATATTCTCTCGGTCAGAAATAAAAATGAGGACTATTCGATGCTGGAGATAATATCCCAGTCTCCTGCATGGATGGAGCGTATGGATAGGGATACTGTATGGATGGATTTACAGGAAATAGATTATGAACAGCCGGAATTCTTGAAAAATGTACAGTGGTATACTGCTAACAATAAAGAAAATATGGCAGATATTGAGATGTATATTGGTCAGAATAATGCAAGCCCTGGGGATAAATTAGCTCTAAGCTATTGGTACTTAGAGAAGCGAAACTACTCAGAATCGGTGAGGTGGGCAGCATCAGCGTTAAAGGAAATGCCCGATTTAAATGCCTACAAACTATCATACCCTAAGCATTATGAAGAAGAGGTTCTCAAGGCTTCAGAGGAATTTAGCGTGGACCCATATCTTCTATGGGCAGTAATGCGGGAAGAGAGCCGATATATGTATAATGCTATTTCAAGAGTCGGTGCCATGGGACTTCTTCAAATAATGCCTTCCACAGGGAAAGATATAGCGGCCCGTTTAAAGGTAAATACAGATGAAATAGATTTATCAAATCCAATGATAAATATACGCTTTGGTGCTTACTATTTAAAATCAATGCTTGACAGATATAATGGTGACGAAGATAAGGCACTTGCGGCATACAACGGCGGAGCGGGCAACGTAAACCGATGGGCAAAAACAAAGCTTGGAAATACAAAAGAAGACTTTCCGGCTGCAGTGGCCTTCTCAGAAACCCGGGAATATATAACAAGGGTTAAAAATTCTTACCTGACATATAAATGGATTTATGAAGAAAAAAGCAGATAATAAAATCTGCTTTTTTAGTGTCAATATTATTGCGGATAAGCCTGTAATATTTAAAGCTTTAAAGGAATAAAAATTAATTAATCTTTTGGATATAAGGATTGCTGTTTTGAAGCAAACTAATGGTCTCAATACCATTAGTTTTATTGTATCTATCATGAGGAGGAAAAGCTTTGCGAAGGTATAGGAAGATATCCGGAATAAGAAAAGTACTGTTCATAATATTTTGGATGGCAGCATTGGTGTTGTTTATCAATCTGGATAAGGTTATAAATATGGAAAGCGGCATAAAGGACATAAGTGCAGTACTTGATGCTGAGCATTCCACACCCGGCGACATTGAGCTAAAGGCTGATGAATACATAAAGATTTATGAATCTTCCGGATGGTTCAGCGGCTCTGTGCTCATGGCTAAAAAAGGAGAGATAATTTTAAACAAAGGCTATGGCATGGCAAATTATGAGCTTGGAGTTTTTAATACACCCAAAACCAAATTCCATCTTGGCTCTTTAACAAAGCAGTTTACAGCCATGGCAATAATGCAGCTTGAGGAAAAAGGATTATTAAGTGTTGAGGACAAATTATCTAAATACATCGCGGATTACCCTAACGGAAACAAAATTACAATCCACATGCTTTTAACCCATACATCAGGGATTCCGGATTATATTAATGATGATGATTCTTTCAACTCTATCTCAAAGCTGCCCCATTCCATTACCCAGATAATAGACAGATTCAAAAACAAGCCTCTTGAATTTACTCCAGGTAAAAAATATGATTACAGCAACTCAGGTTATGTATTATTAAGCTACATAATAGAAAAGGTATCAGGAAAATCCTATGAACAGTATTTACAGGATAATATATTTACTCCTCTTGGTATGGTAAATACCGGGTATGACTATTTAACACCTATTATTAAAGACAGGGCGTCAGGATATTCAATATCAAAGGGGAGTCTAGTGAATGCTGAGTTTTTTGATAGGTCAAATCTTCAGGGAGCCGACGGATTGTATTCAAATACCGAAGATTTATACCTGTGGGATAGGGCATTGTATACAGAAAAACTTGCAAAAAAAGAAACGCTGGATAAAATATTTAAAGTATACCCTCCCGCCACCGCCTATGGCTATGGCTGGACAATAAGCGACGGTGAAATTAAGCATTTTGGAAAAATGGACGGATTCTACACATTTATAAGCAGGGATATAACAAACGATATTACAATAATTGTGCTTTCCAACATTCAGCAAGTACCCCTTGGTGCAATAGCTCGGGATTTAAACTATATAGCCCATGAAAAGGATTACAAGCTACCAGAAAACCTCGCTGTTATTAAAACAATCTATCAATAAGACTAAATAAACCTTATTTGCATAATTATAGCATTTAATTTATAATCTTTATCATAATGTAGAAAAATACCATTACCTCTGTGTTAAAGCATAAAAGAAAAGCAAATGATAAAGAATAGAAAAAATAATATTATTTTCATAATAACTGTAAAAAGACTTTGGAAGGAGAAAAATAAATGCATTTTGATGTTGGAAATATATATAACGGATTTAAACTATTAAGCGAAAAAAAGGTCAAGGAAGTAAATTCCATATCCCGCCTGTTTTATCATGAAAAAAGTGGAGCAAGACTGTTGAGTTTGGAAAATGATGATGATAACAAGGTGTTCTCCATTTCCTTCAGGACACCTCCTAAGGACAGTACGGGGCTGCCTCATATTTTAGAGCATTCTGTACTTTGCGGTTCAAGAAAATTTCCTACAAAAGAGCCTTTTGTCGAACTTGTCAAAGGTTCTTTAAACACTTTTTTAAATGCACTGACATTTTCCGATAAGACCATGTATCCTGTAGCAAGCAAAAATGACAAGGACTTTTATAATTTAATGGACGTTTATTTGGATGCTGTGTTTTATCCTAACATATATAAGTATCCTGAGATATTAATGCAGGAGGGCTGGCATTATGATATAGACAATAAGGAGGGAGAAATCACTTACAAAGGCGTTGTATACAACGAAATGAAGGGCGCTTTCTCATCTCCTGAATCAATATTATTCAGAAAGATTCAGGAATCTTTGTTTCCGGATACGCCTTACGGCGTGGAATCCGGCGGTGATCCGGAAGTTATCCCTGAGCTTACTCAGGAGGAATTTTTAAAATTTCATCAAAAATATTATCATCCTTCAAACAGCTATATATTTCTTTACGGTAACGGTGATATATTAAAGCAGCTTGCATTTATCAATGACAATTATCTGAAAGGTTTTGATGCCATAAAGGTGGATTCCGGCATACCGCTGCAGCAGCCCTTTAAAGAGATAAAAGAAATGGAAGTCATGTATCCTGTTTTGCCTGAAGATGATGAAAAGGATAAAGCTTATTTAAGCATGAATTTTGCTGTCGGAAAATCCATGGAAAACGAAACCATATTGGCATTGCAAGTTTTAGAACATCTGCTGTTAGAAACACCTGCTGCCCCGCTAAAAAAGGCATTGATTGAGGCTGAGATTGGCAAGGATGTATTGGGACAGTACGATAATAGCATACTTCAGCCCGTTATAAGCATAGTAGTTAAAAACTCAAATGAGGATAAAAAAGAGAAGTTTAAGAGTGTCATTTATGATACCCTGAAGAATTTGGCCGAAAATGGGATAGACAAAAAGCTCATCGAAGCTTCCATCAATATTATAGAATTTGATTTAAGGGAATCCGAGGGTCATGGAATGCCAAAAGGGCTTTTATACAGTATAAAAGCAATGAACAGCTGGCTGTATGACAAAGATCCGGAAATAAGCCTTGAATATGAACTGGCATTGGAAAAGATAAAGACGGCTCTCATTTCCGATTATTTTGAAAAGCTAATTGAAAAGTATCTGATAAACAATACTCATTGCTCTCTTTTGGTGTTAAAACCTCAAAAAAGCCTTGAAGAAAGAAAAGCAGAGGAAATTAAAAGCAAGCTTTCATCCTTTAAGAAAAGCCTTACGGATGAACAAATTGAAGAGCTCATAGAGCAGACCGATAAGCTTAGAGAAAGGCAGTCAAAACCTGATTCACCTGAGGTTTTGGCGACAATACCTCTTTTAAATATAGAGGATATAAGCAAGGAAGCGTTAAAACTTGAACTTGACGAGGATAATTACAACCAGGTTAAAATTTTTCGTCATAGTACTTTTACAAACAAGATTGCCTATGTAAATCTGTATTTTGACAGCAGTTTTATAGAGCAGGATGACTTACAGTATATAGGCTTGTTGTCGGATATTTTATGCAAGATATCGACAGAGAAATATGATTACTCAGATCTATCCAATGAAATCAATATACACACCGGAGGAATCCACTCCTTCGTTGAAGCATATTCTGTAAACGGAGACAGTGAGAAATATTATCCTAAATTTATATTTAAATCAAAAGCTTTAGTGGGTAAAATGCCAGAGCTCTTCAATCTCCTTAATGAAATAATTTCGGCTTCAAGGTATGATGAAACAAAGAGATTAAAGGAGATTATCCAGGAAACAAGGTCTCAGCTTGAAATGAGGATATTTGAACGAGGGCATCTGGTTGCGGCAAGAAGGCTGTCATCCTATTACTCGCCTTCCGGTTATTATCTTGAGCTTATATCCGGATTATCCTATTATAAATTCATTGTAGGCATTGAGAAGAATTATGATTCAAAGGCTCAAGAGATAATTGCAAATCTTAAAAAAGTAGCGGGAGTTGTCTTTAGCAGAAAGAATCTGATATTTGGTGTTACCTGTGATGAAAAGGATTATGATGCTGTAAAGTCAGAGGTTGTAAAATTAATTGACGCTTTGAAGGATAATGATCAGGATGTAAAGAAATATAAGTTTGATTTAAAAGCCCGTAATGAAGGTTTGATGACACCGGGTAAGGTACAATATGTAGCCAAAGGATATAATTATATCAAGACCGGCTATGCATATTCAGGGAAAATGCAGGTTTTAAGGACCATAGCAGGGTATGATTATCTGTGGAACCACATACGTGTCAGAGGCGGTGCATATGGTGCCTTCAACAGGTTTGAGAGAAACGGGAATGTGTATTTTGCATCCTATCGCGATCCTAATCTTGCAGAAACTTTAAAGGTTTATGATAACACTGCCGAATACCTAAAAAACTTTAATGTTGATGAAAGAGAAATGACAAAATACATCATAGGAACAATAAGCAAGCTGGATACTCCCCTTACTCCCTCAGTCGCCGGTGAAGTGGCAATTGAATATCATTTGAGGAATGTATTGCAGGAAGATATCCAAAGGGAAAGAGATGAAGTATTAAACACCACATTAGAAGATATAAGAGCATTTGCCGATATGGTTTTAGAGGTTATGAAACAGAATTATTTCTGTGTCCTGGGAAGCGAAGAAAAAATAAAACAGAATAAAGATATATTCTCCGAAGTAACAAGCGTATTTGAATAGCCGGAAGAGAAGGAGCTGTTGCATTTGAAACAATGTAAATGAGCATTGTGAGAGTTCTCTCTGCAAGTTCTTGGTGACTCTGCCGCAGAAAATACTTAGAATTTTAGATTGTTTGAACGAAGTGAAGTTTAAAAATTCTTGTATTTTCAAGGCAGGGAGCCTTAGAACTTGCAGAACTCGCACATAGCGAATGCTGTATTTCAAATGCAACAGCCCCTTTTTCATATATTGCAGACTTTAAGAAATTTTTTGTATCTTATCAAAGGGGAATAACCTGAATTCAACACTTCCTTTTATGGATTCTATAGTAATTGGACCTAATCTTGGGTCTCTGCTGTCCTCACTGCTGCCTCTGTTATCTCCCAAGACAAAAACCTTTCCTTCCGGAACCTCTATCGTCATGTCAGGTGATGTATATGTGCCGGGAGAAAGATACTCCTCATTTAACAAAACATCATTTACATACACTTTTCCGGATTTTATTGTGACAGTATCTCCTGGAATTCCTATGATTCTTTTTACATAGTAATAATCGGGCTCTATTGAAGGAGTAAAAATTACTACGTCGTTATGTTTAGGTTGCCCCATCTTAAATCCGGCTATATTGACAAATACCCTGTCCTTATGATGTAGGGTAGGCTCCATGGATATACCGTCTATGGCCATAATGTCAAATATGAAAAATTTCAGCAAAAATACCACAGTAAGGGCTACGGCCAGGGCTTTAATCCATTCATAAATTTCTTTCTTTAAATTATCCTGCATTGTAAAACTTCCTTTCAGCCAATTATAACTATATTTTACACCAGTTTATATTATTATCAAAATAATATTAAATTTTCAAAAATATCTAGATATATTTTGTATTCATATTGTCGGCTAAACATATAAAATGATATAATTAATACCAGTTTATTGAATAAATTTCCATACATTTCATATAATAGTAAATGGTTGAGACAATCCAAATATTTTGATGTATGGACATTAAATTCATGTTAAATATCTGTTAAATTATAAGAGGAAAAACAAAAATAAAATAGAATATATGAATGAGTGTCTTGTTGTAGTAAATATTTTATAAAATATAATTATACACAAGGGGGAAAATCTGATGAAAGATTATCAAACTCAGCAGTTAAGAAACATATGCCTCATAGGGCATGGGAGTACTGGAAAGACTTCTTTAGCCGAAGTAATTCTTTATAATTGTAAAGAAACAGATAGAATCGGTCGTGTAGAAGATGGTACAACAACAATGGATTACGATGCTGAAGAGAAAAAGAGACAGATTTCTATCAGTGCAGCTATGGCTCCATGTGAATGGAAAAACTCCAAGATAAACATAGTAGATACCCCAGGATACTTTGATTTTGTTGGCGAAGTAATGGAAGGCTTGAGGGCTGTTGATGCAGCATTAATCACACTTTGTGCCGTTTCGGGAGTTCAGGTTGGAACGGAAAAAATGTGGGATTATTGCAAAGAATCAAAGCTTCCCAGAGCTTTTTTTGTCAATAAACTGGATAGAGAGAACTCCAGCTTCGACAAAGTTTTGACACAAATGAGAGATAAATTTGGTACATCTGTTGTTCCTCTTCAAATACCTATAGGTAAAGAAGCAAGTTTTAAAGGAATTGTAGATGTCATAAAGATGAAAGCAAAAATATTCGAAGGAAAAAACGTAAAAGAAGATGATGTGCCGGCAGATTTAACAGATACAGTAAATGAATACAGAGCTTCTATTACAGAGGCTGTTGCGGAAAATGACGAAGTTCTTTTAGATAAATATTTAAGCGAAGGGGAACTTTCCGATGAAGAGCTTATTACCGGGCTAAGGACAGGCATTGCAAAGGGTGATATTGCTCCCGTATTTTGTGGTTCTTCCCTTTCAAATATCGGAATATCCACCCTTTTAGATGCAATAGTTGACTATATGCCTTCACCTTTGGATGTTGAGTCAGAGACAGGCACAAATCCTAAGAATGAAAAGCAGGAACAAAGGCCGGTTAAATCGGATGCACCTTTCTCGGCCTTTGTATTCAAGACAATTGCTGACCCTTATGTAGGTAAGCTTTCCTTGTTCCGGGTAGTATCAGGAACCATAGCATCCGACTCTACGGTTTATAATGCAAATCAGGATAAATCAGAAAAGGTAGGAACTTTGTATATATTAAAAGGAAAAACCCAGACAGCCGTATCAAAGCTATCGGCAGGAGATGTGGGCGCAGTTGCCAAACTTGCCGTAACCACTACGGGGGATACCTTATGCGATGCTCAAAATCCCATTAAATACAAAGCTATAGATTTCCCGCAGCCTTGTATATCAATGTCGGTAAAACCAAAATCAAAAGGTGATGAAGATAAGATATCATCCGGATTAACCAAGCTTTTGGAGGAAGACCCTACATTCAAAGTCTCAAGGGATGTTGAAAATGCAGAGACCATAATATCAGGAACAGGGGAGCTGCATCTTGAAGTTATAGCCAGAAAGCTTCAGAATAAGTTCGGCGCTGAAGTAGCTCTCGATCTTCCTAAGATTCCATACAGAGAGACCATAAGAAAAATTTCCGATGTTCAAGGCAAGCATAAGAAGCAATCCGGAGGTCATGGACAGTACGGAGATGTGCATATTAAATTCGAACCTAATAGTGATGGAACAGACTTTATGTTCGTAGACCAGATAGTGGGCGGTGTTGTGCCAAGACAATATATACCTGCTGTTGAAAAGGGTCTTAAGGAATGCATATCAAAGGGAGTCTTAGCAGGTTATCCTGTTGTCGGGTTAAAAGCCACATTGCATTTTGGTTCATACCATCCTGTTGATTCATCGGAAATGGCCTTTAAGGTAGCTGCATCATTAGCTTATAAAAAAGGGATGAAGGATGCCGAACCAATTCTTCTCGAGCCTATAATGCATGTGGAGGTTACAGTTCCGGATGAATACATGGGCGATATAATTGGAGACCTCAATAAAAAGAGAGGTAGAGTCCTAGGCATGGAGCCAAATAACGGGCAGCAGGTTATAATAGCCGAAGTACCTCAGGCTGAGATATTTAAATATGCAACGGATTTAAGGTCAATGACTCAGGCCAGAGGTTCATTTACAATGAAATTTGAAAGATATGAAGAAGTTCCGGCCAATATCAGTGCAAAGATAGTTGAAGAAGCTGCTAAAACAGCAGTTGCTGAAGAAGAATAGTTATAAAAGAGCGTTTTAAAACGCTCTTTTAAGTTTTCGGATATTTTACGCATAGTAATCACTAAAAGTCAAAAACTAAAGTATCAGGAAAAATAAGGAGGATTAGGATGTCCGATTACCGGCTGGAATTTGGTACCCCTTCAGGTCCTAATGATACGGATAGGCTACATAGCCTTCTGTCAGTGGTAACCCACGAGGACGATTTGGCAATTACCATGAATAATGACAAAGAACAGATAGAACACATAGTGGATGTATTAAAGGACAACGAATTTGAAATTAAAACAAAAAGCAATAATACAGAAGATAAGTTTCACATACATGCCCGAAGAAAGGCATAAAAACCACATTTATTTGTAAAGCCGGAGATTTAATTCCGGCTTTATATTTTGTTAATAGTTTATTATTTGTATAAAACCAATCCCATATGGTATAATAAATTAGTATTATTACCAGGTAATAATTTTGGAAGGTGATAAAATGGATTTCAAAGAAATAAAAGATATAATTGAGCTGGTAGGAAAGATGGGATTTGCAGGTTTTGAACTTGAAAAAGGTGATGTTAAGCTTAAGATAAGCTGTAATAATAACGTTAACACCGGAGTAGATATAAATAATTTAAATAATGTATATCCAACATACGCAGATATTTCGCAGTCACAGACTGAAAATACTATGATGGAGGATATAGATGTCATCAAATCTCCAATGCTGGGTACCTTTTATATTACTCCTTCTCCCGATTCAGAACCATATGTAGCGCCGGGAATGCGGGTAACAATCGGAGATACCATATGCATCATTGAAGCAATGAAGGTTATGAATGAAATAACGTCTGAATACGATGGTGAAATAGTTGAGATACTTGTGAACAACGGTGAACTGGTAGAGTATGGTCAACCACTCATGGTAATAAGGAAATAGAGGGGTGTGGCTGATGTTTAAAAAAATATTGGTAGCCAACAGAGGTGAAATCGCAGTCAGGGTTATAAGAACCTGCAGGGAAATGGGCATTAAAACCGTTGCCATTTATTCTGAGGCCGACAAGGAATCAATGCACAGATATCTTGCAGATGAGTCTGTGTGTATTGGACCGGCTCAGCCTTTGAAAAGCTATCTAAATATACCTGCAATTATAGAGGCTGCTAAAGCTACAGCCTGTGATGCTCTTCATCCTGGTTTTGGCTTTTTATCAGAAAATGCTGAATTTGCTCGGCTTTGCGATGAAAAAGGAATTAAATTTATCGGTCCGACGGGTGAACATATTGAAAAGATGGGAAACAAGTCTTACGCAAGAAAAATAATGATAGAAAACCGGGTGCCTGTGGTACCAGGCAGTGATGGTATTGTTAATGATGCAAAAAAAGGCTTAAAAGTTGCAAGAGAAATAGGTTATCCTGTTATAATAAAAGCTTCTTCAGGCGGAGGCGGAAAAGGCATGAGGATTGCCAACGATGATGATGAGTTTGATAAATACTTCATCATGTGCCAGGCCGAAGCAAAGTCATCCTTTAATGATGCTTCAGTTTATGTAGAGAAATATGTATTAAGTCCAAAGCATATAGAATTTCAGATACTTGCAGACAGTTACGGAAATATCGTGTATCTTGGGGAGAGAGATTGCTCCATACAAAGAAAGCATCAGAAGATGATAGAAGAAGCACCTTCAGTAACATTAAATGAGAATTTGCGCAAGTATATGGGAGAAGCCGCAATTTCTGCCGCCAGGGCAGTAGGCTATGTAAATGCGGGGACAATTGAGTTTCTTGTGGACAAAGATAATAATTTTTATTTTATGGAGATGAATACCAGAATACAGGTGGAGCATCCCGTTACTGAATACGTAACGGGAATAGATATCGTAAAAGAGCAAATAAGGGTAGCTTCAGGCCAAAAATTATCACTGTGCCAGAAGGATATAAAGCTTCAGGGTCATTCCATAGAATGCAGAATTAATGCCGAAGATGTAAAGGCAGATTTTCGGCCCTGCCCCGGAACAATTATTTCATATCATGCTCCAGGCGGTTTTGGAGTGAGAGTAGACAGTTCTGCCTATGAGGGCTATACTATACCCCCTTTTTATGATTCCATGATTGCAAAATTAATTGTATGGGGTACAGACAGAAATGATGCTATAAACCGTATGAAAAGGGCCCTTGGAGAATTCATAATAGACGGGGTGGATACAAATATAGAATTTCAACTGCAGATTTTAAACAGCAAGGATTTTGTGGAAGGCAAGTTTGATACGTCATTTATATCAAATTTTAATGCCTAAGTCAGAGAGCGAGTGAGGGATTATGTTAAAGGACCTGTTTAGAAAAAGGCAATATGCAACAATTTCGCTTACTAAAGATGAAGTATATGGTGTGACTGCCAATTCAAATAATAAATCAGCTGAGGCTAATAAAGCCATTCCCCATAGTGAGAAAAAAACTCAGATTATAGTAGATGAAAATTCAATACAGTGCAAAAACTGTGAAAGCATTGTTTCAAAAGAAACAATGAAAAATAGCGCAAGTGTATGCCCTGTTTGCGGGCATCACGGAAGGATTGGCGCAAAAGTCAGGCTGGAATTAATTGCTGATTGTGATTCCTTTGAGGAATTGTATAAAAATATAGAGACATTAAATCCTCTTGAATATGCAGAATATGAAGAGAAAATAAAAAAATCCCGTGAGCAAAGCGGCCTTAATGAAGCAGTTTTAACGGGAAAATGCACTATCGATGGAATGAAAGCGCTTATTGGAATAATGGACAGCAATTTCATCATGGGAAGCATGGGCTCTGTTGTAGGTGAGAAGCTCACCAGGCTCATAGAAAAAGCAATGGATGATAAACTTCCGGTTATAGTGTTTTGTGCGTCCGGAGGCGCCAGAATGCAGGAGGGGATATTGTCCCTTATGCAGATGGCAAAGGTATCGGCTGCATTGAAAAAACTTTCGGATGGGGGTTTGCTTTTCATACCTGTGCTGACGGATCCAACTACCGGAGGTGTCACGGCCAGTTTTGCTATGCTGGGCGATATAATAATTGCCGAGCCGGGGGCTTTGATTGGATTTGCCGGCAAAAGGGTAATAGAACAGACTATAAGGCAAAAGCTGCCTGAAGGTTTTCAGACTTCAGAGTTTTTACAGGAACATGGATTTATAGATTTGATAGTTTCAAGGCATGATTTAAAGGACACCTTATCAAAGCTGTTGAAGCTTCACAACTAGGTTGGTGATATTATGGATAAAGCAACTAGTCATGAAAAATCGGTAAATGAGCTTGAAAGAAAGATAGCCGAGCTTAAGGAATTTGCAAAGGATACAGGTATTGATTTGTCATTGGAAATAATAAAGCTTGAAGAAAAGCTCACTGATAGTAAAAAAGATATATATGCCAATATGACCAGGTGGCAGAAGGTAGAGATTGCAAGACATGCAAACCGTCCTACATTTTTGGATTATGTGCCTTTAATAATGGAGGATTTCATTGAATTACACGGTGACAGAAGGTATGGAGATGATAAGGCTGTAGTTTGCGGAATTGCCGACTTTGATGGAATACCTGTCACTGTTATAGGCCAGCAGAAAGGAAGAAATACAAAAGAGAATATTGAAAGAAATTTCGGTATGCCAAATCCCGAAGGATACAGAAAGGCATTGAGGCAGATGAAACAGGCAGAAAAGTTTAACCGCCCTTGTTTAAACTTTATAGATACCTCCGGTGCATATCCGGGTATAGGAGCTGAAGAGAGGGGGCAGGGAGAAGCCATTGCCATGAATCTCTTCGAAATGTCCGCCCTGTCAATACCTACAATATCTATTGTTATAGGGGAAGGCGGCAGCGGCGGAGCTCTTGCTTTGGGGGTGGCAAACAAAGTTATGATGCTTGAAAATGCCATTTACTCTGTAATTTCTCCCGAAGGCTTTGCATCCATTGTTTATAAGGATTCATCGAGAAACATTGATGCGGCAGACGTACTAAAGCTTACTTCCAAGGACCTTCATAGCCTTGGAGTTATTGACAGGATAATTGAGGAACCATTGGGTGGTGCCCATAATGATATTGAAAAGACAGCTTTAAATATAAAAGTTGCAATAGAAGAAGAGCTTCAAAAATTGCTAAAACTGTCAAAGGCAGAGCTTATGGAGGACAGGTATAATAAATTCAGAAACATGGGAGTATACAAAGAATAGTAAATTGGAAAGCTGCTTTAAAAATAGCAGCTTTTCTTTTTCTACAAAGTGCAAAAAGTATTGTAACTTAATTTTAAGTTACGATACTTTTTTGTAGGAAGTTTTATGCAAAATAGCTAGAATGACTTTAAAAATAGATATTTTATCCGATATATAAATAAATATGTTTTTTACAAATGTTCTGTGGTTTGGAGGATGAGTACGGTGGAGAAGAGAAATAACAAATCTGTAGCTCTAATGTTTAGACGTAATTTTTTAACCATGATATTATTGATTATCCTTATGTCCATACCAACTTTTATGCTTTTAGCCATTGGTACAAAAAACTATTATGGTGATCCGGAAAATAAATTGTTTTTATATATTGCTACTGCAGTTTTAATACTGACTCTTATTGTTTTTGCGTATCTTTTGATAAGTATACATGATAAATTACCAAAGTCCATGGAAGAAGACAGCAAAATAGCACAATCAGGAGCAGCGGTTATTATGCCGTCTATGGTACAAAAAAGCAGAGAAACAAATGCTACAGTAGCGGAAAATGAAGATGTATTCAATAAATTCAATGGCCTGATACTTTTAATAGAGAATATGAACAAAAACGTATCATTCAAAGAAGTATTGGATTATATCTATAAATCTTTTTGGGAATTCATACCTTATACGTATATAGGCATTGCTCTGATTGGTGAAGACGGAAAAACAGTTAGGGCATCCTATGGTGTTACCAGCAAATATCATATGAATCTCCCCAAGAGACTTTTGGGTTATAAAACAGATATAGAAAACACAAGTCTCGGGAGAATATTGGATAGCGGTAAAGAAAGGATTATAAATGACCTTGAGGAATACCTGGCAGATAAACCAAAGAAGGATTATAATGCTGTCCTTATAGAAGAAGGAATCAGGGCTTCAATAACATTTCCTCTTAAAAATAACGGCAGGAATGTCGGTATAATATTTTTTTCAAGCAATAAAAAGAATATATACAAAAAAGAGCATGTTGAGTTTTTGAGGACAATAGCCAACAGCATTACCTTGTGCCTGGAAAAGAGCATATTTTTTGATGATATGATAATCGGCTCAATTCAAGCTCTTGCAAGGCTAGCAGAACAAAGGGATTCGGAAACAGGCGAGCATATTTTCCGTATGAAAACTTATTCCAGGGTCATCGCAGAGCTGTTGTATGAGGAAGAAAAATACAGAAATGTGATAAATGTTGATTATATAAATAGTATTGAAAGATTAAGCCCCCTCCATGATATAGGGAAGGTAGGCATAAGAGATGATATCCTCTTAAAACCCGGAAAGCTTACAAGAGATGAGTTTGAAATCATGAAATTTCATACGGTATACGGCGGCTGGGTTTTAAAAGATGCCGAAGATACGGTGAAAAAGTGGGGAAGGAGTATATTTAAAATTGGCATCGAAATAGCCGAGTGCCATCATGAAAAGTGGGATGGTACCGGCTATCCTAACGGCCTTATGGCAAACGAAATACCATTAAGTGCAAGAATAGTTGCCGCTGCCGATGTGTTTGACGCATTGACAAGCAAAAGAATCTATAAGGAGGCCTATCCCTTTGAAGAATCATTAAATATTATAATCGAGGGATCCGGCAAGCATTTTGATCCTAATATATCAGAGATATTTAAAAAACATAGTTCCAGCATTAGAGAAGTTTATGATGAATTTAAAAATTCACAAATTCTTTAATATAAAATCATGAGAAATCAATAGAATGACAGCAAAAGTATAAGAGATATTGGTATAAGCTGATTTATTCGGCAAAAATAAACTGTAGATTCGGATATATTGGTAATATGAGCATTGAATTCTTATGCAGATGGAATATAATTATAATAAAAGTCAAAGAAAGTCAAAGTCAGGAGAGATGATTAATGGCAAGACTATCTGATATAATTGAAGAATTTATAAAGCAGCTTTTGAACAATTCTCAGGATGACATATTGGAAATCCAAAGAAACGAGCTTGCCAATAAGTTCAGCTGCGCTCCGTCCCAGATAAATTATGTACTTATGACCAGATTTACTGTTGACAGAGGCTATTATATCGAAAGCCGCAGAGGCGGCGGAGGTTCAATCAGAATAACAAGGGTAAGTCTGGATAATAACGCATATTTCAAGGACTTAATCAGTGACAGAATAGGGCAGTCCATATCCCAGAGCTCGGCAGAATCTTATATAGATGCGTTTTTAGAACAAAATCTCATAACTCCAAGGGAAGCTGCATTGATGAAAGCAGCAGTAAACGATAAGGCTATAAATATTCAATCCCCTGATAAGGATTCAATCAGAGCAAGTCTTTTAAAATCCATGCTCATAGTGCTATTATATTAAGCTCTAACATTAATAAGGAGGTAATTGTATGCTTTGCCAGATATGCAACAAGAGACCGGCAAATGTGCATATGACCAAGATCGTAAATGGAGAAAAAACCGAGCTCCATATATGCGAACAATGTGCGAGAGAAAAAGAAAACAACCCAATGAACGATGCCCCTTTTTCTTTCTCCAATATAATTTCCAGTCTTATGGATTTTTCAGGGTCAGGTGCCATGCCTTATACACCAAAGGAAAATATAAAATGCCCTCAATGCGGGCTTGATTACGCAGAATTTAAAAAGACAGGAAGATTTGGCTGCAGCAATTGCTATGAATCCTTTGGAAACAGGCTGGAACCACTGCTTAAAAGAATACACGGAAACACCCAGCATACGGGGAAAGTACCAAAAAGAACAGGCGGCATTATAAAAATAAAAAGGGACATTGAAAAATTACGATATGAACTTAAAAGAGCCATAGATAATGAGGAATATGAAAAAGCAGCAGAATTAAGGGATAAAATTAAGAACCTGGAAAGTCAGGATATGAAATAGGAGGGATATGATGGGTAACTGGATAGAATCCAAAGGACCGGACAGCAATATTGTTCTTTCGAGCAGAATAAGGCTTGCAAGAAATATTAGCGGATATCATTTTCCCCATGTAATGAATGATGAAGAATCAAAAAAGATTATCAAAAAGCTGAGTACATTCATGCTTAAGGAAAATAGAATGCCTGCGGGAAACTTTCAATTGATCGAGATGGCAGATATATCACATATTGAGCGGATGTCCTTGGTCGAAAAGCATGTAATAAGCCCCAGGCTGGCGGAAAATTATAAAAATTCAGCCGTCATTGTAAATGATGATTCAACAGTGAGCATAATGATTAATGAGGAAGACCATATAAGGCTTCAGACCATTAATCCCGGCCTGCAATTATGGGAAGCTTACAAGCTTGCTGATAATATAGATGATACGATAGAAGAAAGACTGGATTATGCATTTGATCAGCGTGCAGGTTACTTAACAGTTTGTCCTACGAACATAGGAACAGGCATAAGAGCATCGGTTATGATACACCTGCCGGCACTGTCAATGACAAAGAATTTGAACGAAATACTAAATGCAATAACACAGGTAGGCCTTACAATAAGAGGAATATATGGGGAGGGTTCTAATACCCAGGGCAACCTATACCAGATTTCAAATCAGATAACCTTAGGACTGTCGGAGGAAGAGATAATATCAAATCTGGCGGCAGTTACAGGGCAAATAATCAATATGGAGCGAATTGAAAGGGCAAAGCTTTTACAATCCGGAAGGGCAAGGATGGAGGACAGCATATGGAGAGCCCTTGGAATACTCCAGAATGCCAGGGTGCTGTCAAATAATGAATCTTTAGGATTAATGTCTAATGTCAGACTGGGAATAGAGCTCGGAATAATAAAGGATATAGACATTACAACTTTAAATAAGCTGATGATAAATACTCAGCCGGCAACATTGATTAAACTTGAGGGCAAAGACCTCGATACCGAATCTAGAGATGTAAAAAGAGCAAAATATGTAAGAGAAAATTTAAAATGAGGTGATTAAATGTTATATGGAAGATTTACCGAACGCGCACAAAAGGTACTGCTTTTAGCGCAGGAAGAAGCCCAATATTTTGACCATAGCTATGTAGGTACTGAACATGTACTCTTAGGAATAATAAAAGAAGGCGAAGGCAACGCATCCAACATATTAAAAAGGATGGGCGCAACCCTTGAGAAAGTAAGGGAACAGGTAGAGGCACTGGAGGGAAAAGGCGTACCCTCAATGTATCAAAGCGAAATAGCATTAACTCCAAGAACTAAGAGGCTTCTGGAACTTTCCATAATAGAAGCCAGAAATTTAGGACACAATTACGTTGGCCCTGAACACATGCTCTTAGGTCTTATAAAAGAAGGAGAAGGAGTGGCAGTCACTGCTCTTCAAGCTCTTGGCGTGGACTTTAACAAAATACGGGAAGAAATAATAAAGAGCTTAAGCGAGACCATACCCGGAAAGAAAAACGAAGCGGTTCATAAAGATACCAGCACACCCACTCTTAATGAGCATGGCAGGGATTTGACGGAAATGGCAAGGGAAGGCAAGCTCGATCCGGTTATAGGCAGAGAAAATGAGACAGAAAGATTGGTTGAAATACTGTCAAGAAGAACCAAGAACAATCCGGTTTTAATAGGCGAGCCCGGAGTCGGAAAGACAGCAGTGGTTGAGGGATTAGCCCAGAGGATTGTTGACGGCAGAATTCCTGAAATACTTAAAGATAAAAGAGTAGTTACCCTTGATTTATCATCAATGGTGGCAGGCTCCAAATACAGAGGCGAATTTGAAGAAAGACTTAAAAAGGTCATGGTTGAAATTAAAAAATCTGGCAATGTAATACTCTTCATAGACGAAATGCACACAATTATAGGCGCTGGTGCTGCCGAAGGGGCAATTGATGCATCCAACATTTTAAAACCTGCATTGGCAAGGGGAGAAATACAGTGCATCGGTGCAACAACCATCGATGAATACAGAAAGCATGTAGAAAAGGATTCGGCACTGGAGAGAAGGTTCCAGCCTGTAATGGTTGGTGAACCCGATAAAGCAGCTGCTGTTGAAATATTAAAAGGATTAAGAGATAAATATGAAGCACACCACAGAGTAAAAATAACCGATGAAGCCATAGCTGCAGCAGTCAGTTTATCCGACAGGTATATCACAGACAGGTATCTTCCCGATAAGGCCATTGACCTTATTGATGAAGCTGCATCAAGGGTAAGGCTTCAGGTCTTTACAGCACCTCCCGACCTCAAAGAAGTTGAAGGCAGGATACTTGAACTGGAAAAGGAAAAGGAAGAAGCCATAAGAAGCCAGGACTATGAAAAGGCAGCAAGGTTAAGAGATGAAGAAAAGGAATTGAAGGAAAAGCTGGATAGCTTAAAGGGCAACTGGAGACAGCAGAGCGAGAACACCATGCCTATAGTGGGTGAAGAAGAAATAGCAGGAGTAGTTGCAAAATGGACCAATATCCCTGTAAATAAACTTACGGAAAAAGAATCAGAGCGGCTTTTAAAGCTTGAAGAAATACTCCATAACAGGGTTATAGGGCAGGAGGAGGCAGTAAGAGCCGTCGCAAGAGCTGTGAGAAGGGCGAGAGTCGGGCTTAAAGACCCTAAGAGGCCAATAGGCTCCTTCATATTCTTAGGTCCTACAGGAGTGGGGAAAACAGAGCTGTCAAAGGCCCTTGCCGAAGCAATGTTCGGTGATGATACGGCCATGATTAGAATAGATATGTCAGAATATATGGAAAAGCATACGGTGTCAAGGCTGATTGGATCTCCTCCCGGATATGTGGGATTTGACGAAGGCGGACAGCTGACAGAAAAGGTCAGAAGGAATCCATATTCGGTGCTGCTGTTTGACGAAATAGAAAAAGCCCATCCCGATGTGTTCAATATACTTCTTCAGATACTGGAAGACGGAAGGCTGACTGACGGCAAAGGAAAGACCGTTGATTTTAAAAACACCATAGTTATAATGACATCAAACGTAGGCGCCCACACCATAAGAAAGCAGAGAACTTTAGGCTTTGCCGTAAGCGAAGTGGAAAAGGAAGCCTCCTATGAGAAAATGAAGGAAAATGTCCTTGATGAATTAAAGCACACCTTCAGGCCGGAGTTCTTAAACAGGCTGGATGAAATAATAGTATTCCACCAGCTGGAAGAGGCCGACTTAAGCCAAATTGTCGACCTCATGTTAAAGGATGTGGCTAAGAGGTTAGATGAGCTTGAAATTAACGTGGAATTTGACGAGGATGCCAAGAAAAACCTTACTAAAGAAGGATTTGACTTAAATTACGGTGCAAGGCCTCTAAGAAGGGCGATACAAAAAATTGTGGAAGACAAATTGTCAGAAGAGATGCTAAAAGGTACAATTCAAAAAGGTGACAGCATAATTGTACGGGCAGATGGCGATAAACTGGACTTTGCTAAAAAATAGCTGAACTTAAGTGCGGCGCACATAAAACCTCCATATCAAAAGATGTGGAGGTTTCTATTTATGCATATATTGGTATAATTAAAATGATGTTAAAAAGTTGGTATCATCAGAGGGGTAATTAAGTATGAAAACAAAAACTATTTTTGTATGTAATGACTGCGGATATGAATCACCGAAATGGATGGGAAAATGTCCGGGCTGTGGAAGCTGGAATTCCTTTACCGAGGAAATAGAAGGGGAAAGCAGCCAGCAGCTGTTTAAAAATGAGTCGTCTCCAAAAAAACTTGCCTCTATTGAAATAGAAGAAGAGGACAGATATAAAACTGGAATGGGTGAATTAGACAGAGTATTAGGAGGAGGCATTGTTAAAGGCTCTCTTGTTTTAGTGGGAGGAGACCCGGGAATTGGAAAATCGACTCTTTTGCTTCAAATATCCGATAGTATAGGCAAAGCAAATAAAACCATACTATATGTATCTGGAGAAGAATCGGAAAAACAAATAAAATTAAGAGCCGCCAGGCTTAAAATTGACTCTGATAATCTATATATAGTATCAGAGACAGATATATCAATAATAGAAAAATATATACATGATTACAAACCATCGGTAGCCATAATTGATTCCATTCAAACGGTATACAGGGGGGACCTCACCTCGGCTCCCGGCAGCGTAAGTCAGGTAAGAGAGGCAACGTCCACCCTCATGAGGATAGCAAAATCAACAAACACAGCAGTGTTTATTGTAGGCCATGTTACAAAGGAAGGTGCCATAGCAGGACCCAGGGTTTTAGAACATATGGTGGATACTGTGCTGTATTTTGAGGGTGAAAGACATCATACATACCGTATTCTAAGGACCGTTAAGAATAGATTTGGTTCCACAAATGAGATCGGAATATTTGAGATGAGGGATGCAGGCTTAGTCGAGGTTATGAATCCTTCGGAAATGATGCTGTCAGGCAGACCCAGTGGAGTTCCGGGTACAGTTGTGGTGTGCAGTATGGAGGGTACCCGTCCTATGTTAATTGAGCTTCAGGCATTGGTAAGTCAAACGGGTTTTGGTATGCCAAGGCGTATGGCGACAGGAATTGATTATAACAGGGTGGTATTGCTTATGGCTGTACTGGAAAAAAGGGTGGGCTATGAGCTTCAAACCTACGATGCCTATGTAAATGTGGCAGGAGGAATAAAGATTGATGAACCTGCAGCTGATTTAGGCATAATATGTTCCATAGCCTCCAGCTTCAAAAACAGCAATATTAATTCTAAGATGATTGTTTTGGGAGAAGTAGGTCTAACGGGGGAAGTAAGAGGAATAAGCTTTATTGAAAAAAGAGTACAGGAAGCCTTAAAGCTGGGATTTGATACAGTGGTCATACCGGAGGATAACTTAAAAGCCGTGAAGGATATAAAAGGTATGAAAGTATTAGGAGTCAAGGATGTGTATGAAGCTCTTGATATAGTTTTAGGAGGGTAATAATGCAGGGCAGAATGAGGGAAAAGGAATTTTTAAGCATATTAAGAATGGTATCCCCGGGAACACCGCTAAGAGACGGTCTGGATAATGTGCTTCGTGCGAAAACCGGGGCTTTAATTGTCATAGGGGACAGTGAGGAGATTTTGCGCCTGGTTGAGGGGGGCTTTAATTTAAACAGCGAGTATTCCCCTTCATACCTTTATGAACTTGCGAAAATGGACGGCGCCATAATATTAAGCTCTGATCTTAAAAAGATTCTATATGCAAATACCCACCTGATTCCCGATCCTTTTATAACAACAAAAGAGACGGGAACCAGGCATCGAACTGCAGAAAGGGTGGCAAAACAGACAAATGCTGTTGTAATATCCATATCCCAGAGAAGAAATATTATAACCATATATAAAGGAAGTATGAAGCATGTCTTAAAGGATACATCCATAATAATTGCCAATGCAAATCAGGCTATTCAAACTCTGGAAAAGTACCGTTCTGCTTTTGACCAGGCCATGAATAATTTATCTGCGTTGGAATTTGAGGATCTTGTGACTTTATATGACGTCTCTTTGGCAGTGCAGAGATCTGAGATGGTATTGAGAATAGTGGATGAGCTTGAAAAATATATTTATGAGCTTGGAAATGAAGGCCGTTTAATAAGCATGCAGATGAGCGAGCTGGTTAATAATGTTGAAGCAAACAGTGTCCAGCTTATAAGAGATTATATATACCCTATGGATGCCCTATACAGGGATAGTCTTCATAATATCGCTTTGATGTCCGACGATGAGCTTTTGGATCTTTTGGCAATATGCGGCAACATTGGATATGCAGGGGATGTAGGAGTCCTTGATCAGCCTGTATCTTCAAGGGGATACAGAATATTGAACAAAATACCCAGGCTTCCTTCGGGAGTAATAGATAATTTAATCAGCACCTTCGGAAATTTTCAAAATATATTAAAGGCTTCCAACGAGGAGCTTGACAATGTGGAAGGTATAGGCGAAATCAGGATAAAGGCAATAAAGGAAGGCTTAAGAAGACTAGAAGAACAGGTGCTTTTAGACAGGCATATATAAAATTAAAAAACCCGCATTATGCGGGTTTACCTAAGATTATATCTGCCAAGCATCATTAATTTGCTGTACTCTTTTAAAATAACGTCATACATATTAATATCAAGTACATTACAAAGTGAAGCGACATAATATAAGTTACTGCCAATTTCTTTTTCAAGCACCTCTCTGCATTTCTCGCAAAGGGCTCCATCAATGTGGTTGCTCATACATTTATTAAAATCATCAAGAGTCATATCTTCAGGTATTTCAGCAGGAAATTCCTGCTTCTTTGCCTTTATCTCTATACATCCGCATGAAGTGATGGATTTGGATAGAGCCCTGTTTATTCTGGCACCTGACTCCTGTAATTTTGATAAAACATCCATTATGCTTTTATGCCTTATTAGGGATTCTGATACAATATTTTGAAAATCGTCAATAATAACATCTTTCATTATTAATTCACTCCCTGGCAGCTTTTAGTTATTTAAGATAATTATAGTTTTTATTTACTGTATTTGTCAATCTATCTCAAGAGTAATATAAAACTTAATTTTATATATTTCTTATTTAGAGCGTAGTTTTATAGTGTAATTTACAAAAGTTCAGCGAACTATTAAAATTATTTGCGGTATTTACAAAGTTGCTTTATCATAATTACCCCTTGGTGAGTATTCTGGTATTAGAACTATAATTCAAGGGGTGGATGCATATGTTTAATATTGGCGATAAAATAGTATATCCCGTATATGGTGCAGGTATAATTGAATCTGTAGAGGAAAAGGAGATACTGGGTGAAAAAAAGAAATATTACATTTTGAGAATTCCAATAGATGATATGAGAGTTATGATACCCATGGACTCAATGGATGATTTTAGAATAAGGAATGTAATAAGTTATAATGAACATTATGAGGTATTGGATGTTTTCAGGCAAAAGACATCGGATAGTCTGGACAATTGGAGCAAAAGATACCGCAATAATATGGATAAAATAAGAAGCGGTAACATCTATAGTATCGCCGATGTTATTAAAAATCTGATGATAAGGGATAGGGAGAAAGGTTTGTCACCGGGAGAGAAAAAAATATTAGAAAATGCCAAGCAAATACTCTTCAGTGAACTGATTGTGGTAACAGGTTTGAAATTCTATGAAATAGACAGGATAATTGAAGATACTCTATTCGGTGAGGACAGTTAATAAATATTTAAGGTTTAATTAGGTTGAATTTTTTCGGTATATATAATATATTAAAATTAATACCCATGGAGATATTATGGTAATTTACAGCGATATTTTGAAATATTGTTTAATGTATAAAGTATTTGTAAATACTAAGATAAGGAGGTGAAGCTTTTGCTAAATAAAATAATTCGAATATTGTTTTCGATAATCGGACTTATTCTTGGATTTACGTTATCGTTAACATTGCTGAGAACAGACTTTATACAGAATTTGGCTATTATTCAACAAGGTAGTTTCAATGAAATATTGTTTTTTGTTATAGGGACCCTTTTAGGCGGAATAATATTTTTTATAGTGTCACCTTTGATAGTAACACTGGTACGAAAGATTACGGAATTTATTGAAACCAGCATTCAAAAGATGCCTATGAACGACATTTTTCTGGCTATCTTCGGATTGATTATCGGGTTGGTCATTACCAATCTTTTTGCAGGTTCCCTGAACAATTTACCTTATAATATTGGCACAATTCTGGTTCTCATATTGAATATTGTATTGGGATCAATCGGTGCCAATATAGCAATAAAGAGGAAAGAAGAACTTTATAACTTATTTTCTTTCTTTAAGAAAATAGGCAATAAGCAAAAAGCTCAAAAAGGTGAACATAGAGTACAGCCTAAAGTATTAGATACAAGTGTAATAATTGATGGCAGAATTTTTGATATCTGCCAGACAGGATTTGTGGAAGGCCCTCTTGTCATACCGGGATTTGTTTTGGAGGAATTACGCCATATTGCCGATTCTTCCGATTCGCTTAAAAGGAATCGCGGAAGAAGGGGTTTGGATGTTTTAAACAGAATCCAGAAAGAACTTAACATTCCCGTTGAAATGGTGGAGAAAAATTTCGAAGGTGCCGTGGAAGTGGATATAAAGCTTTTAAAGCTTGCCCAGATGCTAGGAGGCAAGGTTGTTACAAATGACTATAATCTGAACAAGGTAGCAGAATTTCAGGGCGTGGATGTGTTGAATATAAACGAACTTGCCAATGCAGTAAAGCCTGTGGTATTACCCGGTGAAGAAATGCTCATTCAGGTTATAAAGGACGGTAAGGAAACAGGGCAGGGTATTGCTTACTTAGACGACGGAACCATGATAGTCGTTGACGGAGGCAGAAAATATATAGGTGAAAACATAGAAGTAGTAGTGACCAGTGTGCTTCAAACTGCCGCAGGCAGGATGATTTTCGCAAAGCCTAAGGCACAAATGGATAAAGCAGTTTAACTATAAATTCCGTGGAAACACGGAATTTATTTCAATTTTTTGTAGCTTTATTGTTTAGCAAAAGGGGGAAGAAATTTGTACGGAGGTTTAAGTATAGGTGCTGTAGTTGTAGCAGCCGGCAAAGGTAAAAGGATGGGAGCAGAAGTAAATAAGCTATTCCTTGAAATAAATAATAAGCCTGTTTTAGCATATACACTTGAGGCTTTTGAGTCCTCACAATATGTGGACAGTATTATTATAGCGGCAAATGAAAATGAAATGGATTATATAAAAAAAGATATAATCGACAGATATAAGATAAATAAGATAAAAAAATCCATCAGCCTGGTTGCGGGAGGAGAAATAAGGCAGCAATCCATAATTAAAGGATTAAGTGAATTGAAGGGCGCTTGTGATATTATAGTAACCCATGACGGTGCAAGACCTCTCGTAACATCTCAAATAATTGACTTGAGTGTTGAGGAAGCAGAAAAATATGGTGCTGCGGCCTGTGCCGTTCCCCTTAAAGACACAATCAAGGTAGTGGATGAAGAAGGCTTTGTATTAAGCACACCGGAAAGAGCTACTTTATACGCTATACAAACTCCTCAGACCTTTAAATTTGATATACTTTTCAGTGCCCATAGAGAAGCTGTAAAAAATGAATTTATAGGGACAGATGATACCGTTCTTGTGGAAAGACTGGGTTTTAAAATAAAATTATTTTCAGGAAGCTACGAGAATATAAAAGTTACGACTCCCGAGGATATATACATTGCTGAAGCAATATTGAATAACAGAAAGAGGGGGTAAATATATGAGAGTCGGAATGGGATACGATGTACATAAGCTAGTTGTAGGACGGGACCTTATAATAGGCGGAATTAAAATAGAATTTGAAAGGGGGCTTTTAGGTCATTCGGATGCGGATGTTTTAGTTCATGCCATCATGGATGCGCTTTTAGGAGCAGCCGCATTAGGAGACATTGGCAGGCACTTCCCCGATGCTGAAGAAAAGTACAGAGGAATATCAAGTATTGAATTGCTTCATAATGTAAATTGCCTCCTTAAAAAAGAAGGATGTATAGTAAATAATATCGATGCTACCATAGTGGCACAAAGGCCTAAAATGGCACCTCACATAGAAGATATGAGGCTTAGTATTTCAAAGGCCTTGGAAATTGACATAAAATGTGTAAATATCAAAGCTACCACTGAGGAAGGCCTTGGATTTACAGGCAGCGGGGAAGGAATTTCTGCCATGGCGATTGCAAGCATAGATGAGATTAAAGTTTAGCGTCAATAAAGGGAAAGGATATGATTTACATATGAGAGTATCTTCATTGCTTATGCCCACTTTAAAAGAAGCGCCGGCAGATTATGTAACATTAAGCAGCCGTCTTATGGCGAGGGCAGGCCTTGTAAGAAGGATTTCACCCAGATTGTATAATTATCTTCCTTTAGGCCTTAAAGTGCGAAGTAAGATAGAGGAATCCTTAAGGAGGGAATTAGAAAAGTTAAGGAGCCAGGAGATAGATATACCTGGCCTTGTATATAAGGAAACCCCGGAAAATTCTCATTTTTTTGTGGATATATTAAAAAAGGATGTTAAATCCTACCGGGCATTTCCATTGTATCTGTATCGCATAGGACAGATATTAAATACAAGAGAAAAAGGGCGGGATACTTTTATAAATTCCAGAGTATCCTATGCGATGGAAGCATACTTCTTTGAGAAGGACAATAGAAATAGCGAAACATCATACGAAATCATATATAAGCTGTTTTCGAATGTACTGGGCAGGTTGAATATGAGATATTGTATAACAAGCTATGATGAATTTAACACTCAAGAGTTTATAACTCATAGCCATGAAGGAGAAGATGAGTTTATAACTTGCAGCCAGTGCGACTACATAGCAGATGTAAAAACAGCAAAATGTCTTCCGGAGGGGGGAAATTCCGAGGAGTTTTTAAAGCTTGAAAAGATTTCAACTCCGGATATTAAGACTATAGATGAGCTTAAAGCTTTTTTACAAATTGATGCAAAAAAGCTTGTCAAAACCCTGATCTATAAAATTGACGGAAAAACTGTGGCGGCACTGATAAGAGGAGACAGATCACTAAATGAAAAGAAACTTTTAAGGCTTATAAAAGGAAAGTCCATAGTGATGGCGGATAAAGACGTCGTTGAAAAAGTCACTGATGCTGAATTGGGTTTTGCAGGCCCTATTGGGATAAAAGCAGATATATTGGTTGCAGATGATGAAGTTTTAAACATGAAAAATTGGGCGGCAGGAGCAAACGATACAGGTTACCATTATATAAACGTGAATTACGGCAAAGATTTTACGGCAGATATTATAGGGGATTTAAAGGTCTTTACGGAGAAGGATAATTGCCCATATTGCAGCAGCCCCGTTAGTTTTAAAAAAGGAATAAAAATAGGTCATTTGTCAAAAATAGGCACTGAACTGGCAGGTTCAATAAATGCCTATTATATTGACGAAGACGGAAGTGAAAAATACTCTCATGCTTTGGAGCTTTCCATGGATATTGACCGGATAATAGTGTCCATAATAGAACAGCACAATGATGAAAGCGGTATTATCTGGCCGATACTTGCAGCACCATTTGATGTGGTTATCATACCGGTTATTTCAGTTAATGAGGAGCAGGTGAAATTATCTGAGAGCATATATGAAAACCTGGTTGAAATGGGTTTCAATGTCCTTTTGGATGACAGGAACGAGCGGGCCGGAGTAAAATTCAAAGATGCCGACCTTGTTGGAATCCCTATAAGGATTACTGTGGGCAAAAAAGCAGGCGAAGGCATTGTGGAATATAAGAAGAGAACAGACATAGCTCCTGTGGATGTTAAAGTCGAGGATGTTTATCCAAAAATAAAGAAAGAATTTGACATACATATGGACAACCTTTAAAGGATGTAGGAAATATTGACAGGATAGAAAAATTGAATGAACAAATACAAAATCAGCTAAATCTAATGTATTCCATAAAGTAAAACTTTTAGTTTATGTTATGTAATTTGACAATTTGGGCAAACTAATTTATGTAAGGTAATCAATAATCCTTCATATTGGCTCATTCAAAAACGGCAGCAATACAGAATTGTATCTGCTGTTTTTGATGTAAAGAATATAATAATATAGCAGTTATTTTATAATTGTAGACAAAATTAAGTCAATAGAATAAAATATGTAAAAGAAAGGTGTAAATACTTTGAGTGGGAAGTGTAGGTATTTAAGGTCCTAAGAGAGCAGTCGCCATGGCTGAAAGCAACTGCGGATACATATGCTGAAAGTGCGCCCAGGAGTATCAGGCTGGAAATAAGTATAGCCTGGCGGAGCCTCCCGTTAAAGAGATATGAGTCGGGTGAAAGCCTGAACAGAGTGGAACCGCGGATATACTTCGTCTCTGATATGAGAAGGAGTCTTATTTATTTTTTTGCATAGTAAATATAAGTTGCTTAATATTTAATAAGGAGAATTTTATATGGGAATCAAAATCTTTAATACTCTCACCAAGGCAAAGGAGGATTTCGTACCCTTAAAGGAAGGCGAAGTCTCCATGTATGTGTGCGGACCTACGGTATATAATTTTTTTCATATAGGAAATGCCAGGACATTTATTTCCTTCGATACCATACGACGCTATTTTGAATACAGAGGATATAAGGTTAATTTTGTGCAAAACTTTACGGATATAGATGACAAGATGATTAAGAAGGCTAATGATGACGGAATCACCGTAAAAGAATTGGGGGATAAATTCATAGAAGAATATTATAAGGACGCTGATGCATTGGGCTTGAAAAGAGCTACAATAAATCCGAGAGCAACAGAGCTTATAGATGAAATAATAGATTTTATAAAATCTCTGGAAGAAAAAGGTTTTGCTTATAATGTTGACGGAGACGTCTATTTTAATACCGTCAGATTCAATGAATACGGCAAATTGTCTCATCAAACCCTCGACGATTTAGAAGCCGGTGCCAGGGTGGATGTTGATGAAAGAAAAAAAGATCCCATGGATTTTGCTTTGTGGAAGAAAAAGAAGCCAGGTGAACCTTCCTGGGATAGCCCCTGGGGCCAAGGCAGGCCGGGATGGCATATAGAATGCTCAACTATGGCATCAAAGCTCTTAGGAGATACGATTGATATTCATGCAGGAGGTTCAGACTTAATATTTCCTCATCATGAAAATGAAATTGCACAAAGTGAGGCAAAGACGGGAAAACCCTTTGCCAGGTATTGGATGCATGGAGCATTCTTAAACATAAATAATCAGAAGATGTCTAAGTCTTTAAACAACTTTTTTACTGCAAGGGATATATTAAATGAATATGAGCCTGAAGTAATAAGGCTGTTCATGCTGTCAGGACATTACAGGACACCCCTTAATTTCAGCATGGACTTACTGGAGCAGTCAAAAGCCGGATTGGAGCGTTTTTATAACTCAATCAACAATCTTGAATACATTTTAGAGACGGTAGTGGATAGGGATTTAAACAGCGATGATTCTGAACTATTAAAGAGGATAGATGCTTATAAAGAAAGGTTTATTGAGGTTATGGATGATGACTTTAATACGGCTGACGGTATTTCTGTTATATATGACCTGGTAAGGGATGTAAATACAAACATAAAGCCTCAATCTCCCAAAATACTTATTAAAAAAGCCCTTGATATGATAAGGGAATTAGGAAAACCATTAGCCTTGCTTCAAAAGACAACTCAGGGCGAGCTGGATTTAGAAATTGAAAAGCTTATAGAAGACAGGCAGAAGGCCAGAAAGGAAAAAAACTGGGCTCTTTCAGATAAAATAAGGGACGACTTAAAAGCAAAGGGCATTATTCTTGAGGACACTCCTCAGGGAGTCAAGTGGAAGAGGATATAAAAGCCCAGCCTATTTATCAATAATAGAATTTTACGGATATCTGATTGTAAAGAAGCACAAGCTTTTTACAATCAGATATCTTTTAATTTTGTCATAATTTATGCAAAATAAATCGAATTACAAAGGAATTTTAGTTTTTATCTCGAAGTATCATATGTTTACTAATGAAAAGGCGCCTAAAAGGCTTAGATATGGGGGAAGTTAAGTGAGAATCACATGCAAAATTGTTCTAATCCTTATGTTGCAGTTTACATTAAGCTTTAGTCAAGCCTTTGCAAGCATACCTACAATTAGTTTTCAGGCTGAAGATAATTTTCCGCCTTTTAAATTTATACAAAATAACAGGTTTATGGGTTTTGAGGCAGATTTAAGCAATCTTATTTTTAGACCGGAGGATTATTACATAGAGTATTCTACAGATATATGGGAGAATGTATATACGAGATTAAAAAACGGGGAAATTGATACCGGAGGACTTGTAGCTGTAAGTGAAAAGAGAAAGAGTGAGGTTTTGTTTTCAAAACCCGTATTAAAGGCATATTACGCTATTTACACTAAAAAAGATATGGAACAGCTTAAGATTGAGGATCTTAAAAACTATTATGTAGGTGTAGGCAGGGTACAAAACTCCGAAGAGCTTTTGAAAACCCGGCTCAATATTATGAACTATTTTTCATATACAGACATAGAAAAGGCCATAGAGGCCCTAAACAGAGGAGAGATACAGGTTTTATTTGAAAGTCAGGAGGTAGTAAACTATTTTCTCATAAAGAAAGGGTTAAGTGGAGAAATAGTTCCAAGGGTTACCAACTTATATCCAACAGAAATAGTTTTCGGGGTGAGTAAAAAAAATCCTGCCTTGGTGGAATATATAAATAGGCGAATGGATGAGCTCCGGGCCAATGGAATATATGAAGAGCTTTATCAGAAGTATTTTTTTACACATTCAATATATTACAATGAGCTGCGTCAAAAGTGGCTGTATATATACGGTGTGATAATCCTCAGTGCCATAATGATCATTTTTACTCTATTGCATTTTTATATTATAAACCTTAAGAAAAAAATATACAAAGAGCAGGGCTTTTCCACCAGCATTGTGGAATCTGCCAATATATTTATACTCATCTGGAAAAAAGATGGCGCTTTGTTGAAGTTTAATAAATATGCCCAGAGAGTTACCGGCTTTTCACAGGATGAGGTTTGCGGTCGCAAGTGGATGACAACGATAATCCATGAAAGCATGCACTCCATGGTATTGAAAATGCTTGACTACAATGAGGATAAAAGCATGACTTCATTATATGAGATACCTGTATTATGTAAAGATAGCGGCAGTATCAATATTATCTGGAATAACAGCGCAATTTACAATGAGGATGAAAAACCTGAAATGGCTGTATTTATGGGTATAGATATAACGGAGCTCAAAAAAGCCCAGAATGAGCTTAAAAAAAGCTATAAAGAGCTAGAAACGGTATATGAGGAACTGGCTGTAGCCGAAGAAGAATTAAGAAATCAGTACGGAGAGCTGCAAAGCAGCAAGGAGGCATTGGAGGAGAGTCAGGGGCGCTACAAGCTGGCTGTGGATGGTGTCAATGACGGCGTATGGGACTTTGACTTTAAAACCGGCAAAGTTTTTTATTCAACAAGATGTAAAGAGATGCTGGGCTTTAATGAAGGTGAAGTAAAAGACGGCTTAAGAGCCTGGGCAAAATATATTCACCCTGAAGATATCAAGACATTTAAAACCATTATAATGGATCATTTTGAAGGGGAAAATGCCCACTACTCTCAGGAGCTAAGGCTTAAGACAAAGGATGGAGGCTATAAATGGATTTTATGCAGAGGAAAGGCCGTTTTTGACAGTGACGGAAAGCCCGTAAGAGCAGCCGGTTCTTTAACAGATATAGACGGAAGGAGAAAAGCTGAAGAGACCATTCATAATATGGCTTACTATGATATGCTGACGGGCTTGCCTAATCGTACTCTGCTCTATGAAAGGATATCTTCGGTATCATCACAGGCAGCAAGATTCAGCAGGAAATTTGCCATTATATTTATGGATCTGGATAATTTTAAATCTATAAATGATACCTTGGGACATGATTTAGGGGATAAGCTTTTAAAAAATATTGCGGATGTTTTAAAGGAGAATACCAAGGATAAGGGAATATTGGCGCGGCTTGGCGGTGATGAATTTGTGCTGCTTATTTCAAAAATGAAATCAATAGTTGATGTGACAGATGCAGCTGAAAAAATACTTGAAGTCCTTCAGAAGCCCGTAGAAGTTGAAGGCAGCGAATTATATATTACTTCCAGCATGGGCATTGCTATATACCCCGATGATGGCACAGATGCTAGGACCCTCCTTAAAAATGCGGATACTGCCATGTATTTTGCAAAGGAAACAGGTAAATGCAATTATAGGTTTTATTCAAGCGAAATGAATGACAAAATAGTAAATAAGGCAAATATGGAAATTAAATTAAGACATGCTGTAAAAAACAATGAATTGGGCGTATTTTACCAGTTGCAGGTGGATATTCAAACAGGTGCTGTTACGGGTGTTGAAGCTCTGGCAAGATGGGAACAATCAAAATATGATTTTGTTTCTCCCGATGATTTCATACCTTTAGCCGAAGAAACAAGCCTCATAGTGCCTATTGATGAGTTTGTGCTTAAAAATGCCTGTATGCAGAATAAGACATGGCAGGATATGGGTTATCCGCCGGTTCATGTTTCAGTTAATATTTCCGCACATCAGTTCCAGTATCAAAACATTATAGAAACCATAGGTTGTATACTGGACAAGACAGGTATGGATCCTAAGTGGCTGGTGGTGGAAATAACCGAGAGTGCAGCATTAAAGGATTTTGATTCTACCGTTAAAGTTATTAATAGGCTTATGGAAAAAGGTGTCCAGATATCCTTAGATGATTTTGGAACAGGATATTCGTCCCTTTATTACCTTAAGCAACTGCCTATAAACATGCTTAAAATAGATAAATCATTTGTTGCCGGTATAACAAGGGATCCAAAGGAAGAGAATATTATAAATGCGCTTATTATGCTGGCTCACAGTATGGGCATAAAAGTTGTGGCAGAAGGTGTTGAAACACAGGAGCAGCTTGAGTTTCTAAGGGACAAGGGCTGCGATATTGCTCAGGGATTCCTGTTTAAAAAGCCTATGCCTCCTAAAGATGTTGAGTATTTAATTAAGGCTGGAAAATTATAAGGCTATTTTGCTTTTAGTTTTGTGAAAGAGAGTGTGTATATGACAGAAGAAATTATTAAAGCCATCAGAGAGGCCGATGATGTCATGGATATAAGGGATGTCGCGGCTTTAAATCCTTTGGTGCTTGCATACATCGGGGATGCTGTGTATGAAGTATACGTAAGGACTCATATTATTTTGAAGGAGCCCCAAAAGTCAGTTCACAAGCTTCATACAATGTCTATTAACTACGTCAAGGCTCATGCCCAATGGGAAATGGTACACAAGTTAAAAGGAATTTTGACGGAAGAAGAACAAAATATAGTCCGAAGGGGAAGAAATTCAAAATCAGGAGGTGTACCTAAAAACGCCGATGTTGTAGAATATAGAGAGGCAACAGGATTTGAAGCCCTTATAGGGTATTTGTATTTATCGGGTAACATAAAAAGGCTGGAGGAAATAATAAAATATTGTATATCTGAATAAGTGCATTTGTGGATATAATAATGACAAATATAAATTTCGGGATTGGTGATAAAATGGTTGTAAATAGAAAGAAGCAGGGCCAAAAGGACACAAGAGGCATGAATAAACCGGCAGGAAAACTCGGGAAGGAAAGAAGGCAGACAGAAAGAAAGCCTTATAAAACTGATGATGACAGAAAGCCCATTGCTAAAAATATTATAAAGCAGGAGAAGACTGAAATTAAGGAAGTAAATAATGCTTACGAGGATATTCCAAGGCTTGAAGGGAGAAATCCCGTTCTTGAAGCATTGAAATCCGGCAGGACTATAGAAAAGCTGTATGTTGCAAAAGGAAGTCTGGAAGGCTCCATTAAGCAAATTATATCCATGGCAAGAGAAAAGGGTATTGTCATAAATGAAATCGACAGAGTGAAAATGGATGCCATGTCAGAGACAAGGAGCCATCAGGGTGTAATAGCAAATGTATCACCCTATACATATGTTGAGGTTGAAGATATATTGAATTTTGCGGCTGAAAGAAATGAAAAGCCTTTTATAGTGATACTTGATGAGATATATGATCCTCATAACTTAGGCTCAATTATAAGGACGGCTGATGCCAGCGGGGTTCACGGGATTATTATTTCCAAGCGCAGGGCTGTAGGCCTTACCCCTGCAGTTGCAAAAGCTTCAGCAGGCGCAATTGAATATGCGAAAGTTGCAAAGGTTACTAATATTTCTCAGACGATCCGTCAGCTTAAGGATAAAGGTGTATGGATAGTTGGTACCGATGCGGATGGAGAAAAGTCATATTACGAATCCGACTTAACCGGCCCCATAGCTCTTGTTGTAGGAAGCGAAGGAGAAGGGATGGGGAAACTTGTGAAGGAAAGCTGCGATTTTATTGTTAATCTGCCTATGAAAGGGAATATATCATCACTTAATGCCGGAGTAGCTGGTGCAATTGTAATGTATGAGATACTCAGACAAAGAATCTTAAAAGGCTAGGGTGAGGGCTTTGAAATATTTTTTAATTGTAGACGGCTATAATATGATAAATTCATGGCCTGAATTGAAAACCATAGGGGAGGACAACCTGGAGGATGCCAGAGTTAAGCTTACGGAGCTTTTGGAAAACTACAGAGCATATAAGGGTATTAAGGTCGTGGTTGTGTTCGATGCCCATATGGTTAAGGGAAGCATGGAAAAAAGGGAGTTTCATGGAGGGTTGGAGGTAGTATATACAAAAGAAAATGAGACTGCCGATGCTTTTATAGAAAAAGTGGTGGATGAAATTGGAAGAAAGCATAATGTGCTGGTAGCCACATCCGATTGGCTGGAGCAGCAGATTGTGCTTGGGAGAGGAGCAGCAAGAATCTCGGCAAGAGAGCTTAGGGAAGAAATGCTAAGAGCTCAGAAAATCATGCGGGACAAGTATAAAATCAAGCCTTCGGCAGAAAAGCAGAGCATAGAAAACAGGATCCAAGGGGAAGTTTTAGAAAAACTTGAGAAAATAAGGCGGGAGCGTTGATATTCCTTGACTTTGGTTTCGTAGTTAGGGTATAATCAATTTATGAATGTCGACCCTAAAAGCTTACTGGAGGCGGTATAATTGAAACATGACGCAAATGCCCGCGAGTACAACAACGATTCCTATGATCACATGCTGGATGAAGAGATCGTTCATCTTGCAAAGAATGGGGACGTGGAGGCCCAGGAATATCTGATAAATAAATATAAAAATTTTGTTAGGGCCAAAGCCAGGTCATATTTTCTTATTGGAGCCGATAGGGAAGACATCGTTCAGGAAGGTATGATTGGTCTTTATAAGGCTATTAGGGATTTTAGGCAGGACAAGCTTTCTTCTTTTAGAGCTTTTGCGGAGCTTTGTATAACCCGCCAGATTATCACTGCCATTAAAACTGCCACCAGACAAAAACATATACCCCTCAACTCATATATTTCTTTGAACAAGCCAATATATGATGAAGAATCGGACAGAACCCTTCTCGATATACTTTCCGGTACAAGGATATCCGATCCGGAGGAATTGATAATAAGCAGAGAAGAGCTTATTAACATAGAAGCTAAAATAGGTGAGGTTTTGAGCGGTTTAGAGTGGGAGGTATTAAGATCCTACCTTGACGGCAAATCCTATCAGGAGATTGCATGTGATCTGGACAGGCATGCTAAGTCAATTGATAACGCTCTGCAGAGAGTAAAAAGAAAATTGGAGAAATATTTAAAAATCAGGGAAATATAATACTATTGACATAGCAAAAAAAGCGGAGTAAAATATGATAGCGTGAAATTAGTTTTACACATTTCATAATTTAACGCAATAAATAAGCGGGTATAGCTCAATGGCAGAGTTCCGGCTTCCCAAGCCGGCCGTGCGGGTTCGATCCCCGTTACCCGCTCCAATGCGCTCATGTAGCTCAGTCGGCAGAGCACGTCCTTGGTAAGGACGAGGTCACCGGTTCAATCCCGGTCATGAGCTCCATTTTAATATTTTCACGCGGTACACCAGGTTAAGTTTATTTAATAAGCTTACATACATTCAATAAGGAGGAAAAAGAAATGGCAAAGGCAAAATTTGAGAGAAATAAGCCCCATGTAAATATTGGAACAATAGGACACGTAGACCATGGTAAGACAACATTAACAGCAGCAATAACATTTGTTTTATCAAAGGCAGGCGGAGCAGAAGCAATAAAATATGACGAAATAGACAAGGCGCCGGAAGAAAAAGAAAGAGGAATTACAATCAATACAGCACACGTAGAATACCAGACAGACACCAGGCACTATGCCCACGTTGACTGTCCGGGACATGCTGACTATGTAAAGAACATGATAACCGGAGCTGCACAGATGGACGGAGCAATCCTTGTTGTATCAGCAGCAGACGGTCCGATGCCACAGACAAGAGAGCACATACTTTTAGCACGTCAGGTTGGTGTACCATACATCGTAGTATTCTTGAACAAAGCAGATATGGTTGATGACCCTGAATTAATCGAATTGGTAGAAATGGAAGTAAGGGAATTATTAAACGAATATGAATTCCCGGGCGATGACACACCAATAATCGTAGGATCAGCATTGAAAGCACTAGAGAATGCAGATGATCCTGAAGCGACAAAATGCATCCATGATTTAATGGCAGCAGTAGACAGCTATATACCAACTCCTGAAAGACAGGTTGACAAACCATTCTTAATGCCTGTAGAAGACGTATTCACAATCACAGGACGTGGAACAGTTGCAACAGGAAGAGTGGAAAGAGGAATATTAAAAGTAGGGGACGAAGTAGAAATAGTAGGCTTATCAGAAGAAAAGAGAAAGACAGTAGTAACAGGAGTAGAAATGTTCAGAAAGCTCCTTGACCAGGCACAGGCAGGAGACAATATCGGAGCGCTTTTAAGAGGCGTGCAGAGGAATGAAATTGAAAGAGGACAGGTACTGTGCAAACCTGGTTCAATACTTCCACACAGCCATTACAAGGGCCAGGTATACGTATTAAAGAAAGAAGAAGGCGGAAGGCATACACCATTCTTCAACGGATACAGGCCACAGTTCTACTTCAGGACAACAGACGTAACAGGAACATTGCAGCTTCCAGCAGGAGTTGAAATGTGCATGCCTGGAGACAACATTACAATGGAGATCAAGCTTATCACAAACATAGCAATGGAAGAAGGCTTAAGATTTGCTATACGTGAAGGCGGTCATACAGTAGGATCCGGAGTTGTATCTGAGATATTAGACAAATAGTTTAATATATGGCAGAAGAAGATGGGGGTTACCCCTCTTCTTTTGCTGTTAAATAATATATTAATGCAAAGAGCGCAGTTGCCATTTATATAGTAGTAATGTAAATGATTGTTGATTTTTAAAAATATTTCGGTTAAAATATTGTAGTATTGATACACTATACAATAAATTACATTTGTAATGGCTTTTGCAAGCTGGTGTTGAATAAAATTTGACACTTTGGATAGATAATACTTAGGAGGTGTTGGTTGTGAGAGTCAAAATTACTTTAGCATGTTCAGAATGCAAACAGAGGAACTATAATTCAATGAAGAACAAGAAAAATGATCCTGATAGGCTTGAGATGAGCAAATACTGCAAATTCTGCAGAAAGCATACACCGCATAAGGAAACAAAATAGCACGGAAAGCTTGAGTATATAATTTCATGAATTTATATACTGGCTAAGAATGTGAATTGTTATGGCCTTAGAAGCAAAAGCTAAATCTGAAAAACTACCGAAGGGGATGAGTGACATGTTCAAAGGAGTTTTTGATTTTGTCGTTGATAGCAAAAACGAGTTTAAAAGAATAACCTGGCCTGATAAAGACAAAGTAATAAGATCAACAAGCGTGGTTTTGACAGCTATTGTACTACTGACATGTTTTGTCTGGCTCTTAGACTCTGTGTTTAATTTAGCTCTTAGTAATTTCTTGAAATTACTGAAATAGCGAAAAGGAGGTAGGGACGAAGTTTGTCCCTTGCAATATGGCAGAAAGCGCTAAATGGTATGTTGTCCATACCTATTCAGGATATGAAAATAAAGTAAAAGCTAATCTGGAAAAGACGATTGAAAACAGGAGTCTGCAAAATTTAATATCTGATGTCAAGGTCCCCATTGAAGAATCTGTTGAGATTAAAAACGGAAAGAAAAAGGTAGTTCAGAGGAAAACATACCCTGGATATGTACTCGTAAAGATGGTAATGAGTGATGAGTCCTGGTACGTAGTGAGAAATACTAGAGGTGTAACAGGCTTCGTGGGTCCGGGTTCCAAGCCAATACCTCTGACTGATGCGGAAATTCGGTCCATGGGGGTAACACAACCCCAGGTATCTATAGATATATCAATTGGCGAAAATGTTAAGGTGGTTTCAGGGCCATTTGAAAATTTTGTTGCCCTTGTTGAAGAAATAAATGTAGTCAAAAGAAAGATTAAGGCTTTTGTCAACATGTTTGGCCGTGATACTCTGGTAGAGTTTGATTTCGACCAAATCGAAAAGATTGAATAACATAGTTAATAAAGGTATGTAACTTAAGTTGCTATACCTTTTTAAGTGGGAGGGTATATACCCGCCATACCACATTTTTTAAGGAGGTGTAAGTTCTATGGCGAAGAAAATAGTAGGAATGGTAAAACTCCAATTGCCAGCTGGAAAAGCTACACCAGCACCACCTGTTGGTCCTGCACTTGGTCAGCACGGTGTAAATATAATGGGGTTTTGCAAAGAGTTTAATGCAAAAACTGCTAATCAGGCAGGTTTGATAATACCTGTAGTTATTACAGTTTATGCTGACAGATCCTTCAGTTTTATTTTAAAAACTCCTCCGGCAGCCGTTTTAATTAAGAAGGCTATCGGTATTGAAAGTGGCTCTGGAGTTCCGAATAAAAATAAAGTCGGTAAACTGTCACAAGCAAAGCTTAGAGAAATTGCTGAACTTAAAATGCCTGATCTAAATGCTGCATCTGTAGAAGCTGCTATGAGCATGGTAGCCGGTACAGCAAGAAGCATGGGCGTAGTAGTAGAAGAATAGCAAATATAGTGGGAGGCTAAAACCGTTATTACCACAAGGGAGGTTTATTAATGAAACGAGGTAAAAATTATCAGGAAAGTGCTAAGCTTATAGACAGAGCTATGCTATATACACCAAGTGAAGCTCTGGATTTAGCAATACAGACATCAAAAGCTAAATTTGATGAAACAGTAGAGCTTGCAGTAAAGCTTGGTGTTGACCCCAGACATGCGGATCAGCAGGTCAGGGGAGCAGTAGTTCTTCCCCATGGAACTGGTAAGACTGTCAGAGTGCTGGTTTTCGCCAAAGGCGATAAAGCTAAAGAAGCAGAAGGTGCCGGTGCTGATTTTGTAGGAGCTGAAGAGCTTGTTGACAAAATCCAGAAAGAAAACTGGTTTGAATATGATGTTGTAGTTGCAACTCCCGATATGATGGGCGTTGTAGGAAAATTGGGTAGAGTGTTAGGACCAAAAGGACTTATGCCTAACCCCAAGTCAGGAACCGTAACATTTGATGTTGCCAGAGCAATTGCAGAAATCAAGGCCGGTAAGGTTGAATACAGGGTTGATAAAACAAGTATTGTCCACGTGCCATTAGGTAAAAAATCCTTTGGTGTTGAGAAATTGAATGATAACTTCAAAGCACTTATGGAAGCAGTTGTAAAGGCTAAGCCTGCCGCTGCAAAGGGACAATATTTAAAAAGCGTTGTTGTTTCAAGCACAATGGGCCCCGGAATCAAAATCAACACTGCCAAGGTTCTTGAATAATATTTGACATAGCATAAAAATGATGATAATATAAATGCATTGTACACCGTAGACTGCAGGTGCGAGAGCTTAAATTACTTGCCTGCATAGGTGGTTGGGTTAAGATAATCAAACCTTCCATGTCTACTGGAAGGTTTTTTAATTTGTTTCGTTACCAAGATATAAGGAGGTGTACTAAAAGTATGGGCATCAAACAAGAAAAGGAAGCTATGGTCCAAGAGATTAAAGATAAGCTTACAAAGGCTCAAACTGTTATAATGGCCGATTACAGAGGTTTGACAGTTGAAGAGGATACTGAATTAAGGCGTAAATTCAGAGAAGCAGGTGTTGAATACAAGGTATTGAAAAATACATTGACTTCTATAGCAGCTAAAGAAGCCGGCATAGAAGGATTGGATGCATACCTTGCAGGTCCCACATCATTTGCCTTCGGGTATGATGATGCTACAGCACCGGCAAGAATTTTAAATGACTTTGCCAAAGACCACAAAAAACTTGAATTAAAAGGCGGTCTGGTTCAGGGTAAATTATTCAATGTTGATAATGTAAAGGAGCTTGCTACAATACCGCCAAGAGAAGTACTCATAGCAAAACTTCTCGGAAGCTTCAAGGCTCCAATGTCCAATTTTGCATACCTTGTTAATGCAATAAAGGAAAAGAAAGAACAGGAAGCATAAAAAAGCCATAATCAAAGGGCGAAAAATACGCAAAAAATAATTAATTAAAATAATTTCGGAGGTGTAGTAAAAATGACTATTCAAGAAATCATTGATGCTATAAAAGGTTTAAGTGTATTGGAATTAAATGAGTTGGTAAAGGCTGCTGAAACAGAATTCGGAGTTAGCGCTGCTGCTCCTGTTGCTGTAGCCGGAGGTGCAGGCCCTGCTGCAGCAGCAGCACCTGCTGAAGAAAAGACTGAGTTCGACGTAGTACTTGCCAGTGCCGGAGCAGAAAAGATTAAGGTTATAAAAGTTGTAAGAGAGTTGACGGGACTTGGGTTAAAAGAAGCTAAAGACCTTGTTGACGGAGCTCCTAAAACTGTTAAAGAAGCTGTTTCAAAAGAAGAAGCTGAGCAGATTAAAGCTAAGCTTGCTGAAGTTGGAGCTACAGTTGAATTGAAGTAATTAAAGATAAAGCCCTCAAAAGAGGGCTTTTCACTTTTATGCCCATTTTCTTTGATTAAAAGGTGCATTTAAACTTTTTTTAATATTTTTTAAAACTTTTAATATTTTTTATTGACGTGAATATTGTATTATGTTAAAATTATTAATTGCATTGAATAATAAAGGTAATATACAAAATAGGGAAATTTACACTTTTTTATGCAGATTCCCTAGAATATTTATAATATTTTTAGGAAATATTATATTAATAGGTAAAAAAAATAAGTTCTGGTACCAAAAGTATAAAAAGATGAAATTTTATGCTTTTGGACATTATTGCTTAATAAGGGGTGAAGGTTAATGGTACATCCTGTCCAGGTTGGAAAAAGGACCCGAATGAGTTTTTCCAAAATTCATGAAGTGTTGGATATGCCAAATTTAATCGAGGTCCAGCTGAATTCCTACAAGTGGTTTTTAGACGAGGGTCTCAAAGAGGTATTTGACGATATCAATCCTATACAGGACTACACCGGAAATTTGGTGTTGGAGTTTATTGATTATTCGCTGGATACGGATAATTTGAAATACCAGGTTGAAGAGTGTAAGGAAAGGGATGCAACATACGCAGCCCCTTTGAAGGTTAAAGTTAGACTTATAAACAGAGAAACAGGCGAAGTCAAGGAACAGGAAGTCTTCATGGGAGATTTTCCTTTAATGACGGATCAGGGAACATTTATAATAAACGGAGCTGAGCGAGTTATTGTAAGTCAGCTGGTGCGCTCTCCGGGAGTGTATTATGCCGAAACCTTTGACAAGTCAGGTAAAAAGCTTCATTCAGCCACTGTAATACCCAACCGCGGTGCGTGGCTTGAATATGAAACAGATTCTAACGATATACTTTCTGTAAGAATAGACAGAACCAGAAAGCTTCCTGTTACAGTTTTAATAAGGGCATTAGGTTATGGTACAGACGCTGAGATTATCCAGCTCTTCGGCGAGGATGAAAAATTAAAAAATACCATAGACAAAGATAATACCAAAACTAAAGAGGAAGGCCTTCTCGAGGTCTATAAAAGACTGAGACCGGGTGAGCCTCCCACAGTTGAAAGCGCATTATCTTTGCTTGATGCATTATTTTTTGATCCTAAGAGATATGATTTATCTAAGGTTGGAAGATATAAATTCAATAAAAAATTAGCTCTTGCATCCAGGATACTTGGTCAGGTAGCTGCTGAAAAAATTGTAGATCCCAATACGGGTGAAATCATTGCCGATGTGGATAAAAAAATTGACAGGGATATGGCAGTGAGAATTCAGAATTCCGGTATAAATGAAGTATACCTTTTAGTAGATGGAAGAAAAGTCAAGGTGTTAGGAAACGGATTTGTTGACATACATAAGCAGGATATGAAGTTTAGAATTGACGATCTCAATATAAGAGAGATGGTGTATTATCCTGTATTAAAAGAGATTATGGAACAATCCGCATCTGAAGATGAATTCAGAAACACCGTGAAAAGCAGAATAAATGAGCTTATACCTAAGCATATAATCAAAGCTGATATTTTTGCATCCATAAACTATAATTTAAATTTAGCTTATGGTATAGGCCATACTGATGATATAGATCATTTAGGTAACAGAAGGTTAAGGTCTGTCGGCGAGCTTTTGCAAAACCAGTTCAGGATAGGTCTGTCCAGAATGGAGAGAGTTGTTAAAGAGAGAATGACAATTCAGGATCTTGATGTAATAACTCCTCAGGCCCTTGTAAATATAAGGCCTGTAGCAGCTGCCATTAAGGAGTTCTTCGGAAGCTCCCAGCTTTCACAGTTTATGGACCAGACCAACCCATTATCTGAGCTTACTCATAAGAGAAGGCTGTCGGCATTGGGGCCTGGGGGTCTTTCAAGAGAAAGGGCTGGGTTCGAAGTAAGAGACGTACATCACTCTCATTATGGGCGTATGTGTCCTATAGAAACACCGGAAGGACCAAACATTGGTCTTATAGGTTCTCTTTCCACTTATGCAAAAGTTAATGAATATGGTTTTATTGAAACACCGTACAGAAAAGTGGATAAGCAAAGAGGAATAGTTACAAATGAAATATTGTACTTAACTGCCAACGATGAAGATGAGTACGTTATAGCCCAGGCTAATGAGCCCCTTGATGAAGAGGGAAGGTTCATTGATAAAAGGGTTGTAGCAAGGGATAAGGAAGAGACGGTGGTCGTACCAAATAACGAGGTCGACCTTATGGACGTTTCTCCAAAACAGGTTGTATCAGTAGCCACGGCTATGATACCCTTCCTCGAAAATGACGATGCCAACAGAGCATTAATGGGCTCTAACATGCAGCGTCAGGCAGTGCCCCTTCTTCGTACCAGCGCGCCTATAGTTGGAACGGGAATTGAGTACAAAGCGGCACTGGACTCAGGAATCATACCTCTTGCAAAAAATGACGGTGTGGTTATCAGGGTAAGTGCAAATGAAGTAAGGGTTAAAAGAGATTCTGACGGCGGGACAGATACTTATAAATTATTGAAATTTAAGCGTTCAAACCAAGGCACTACCATAAATCAAAGACCCATCGTGACTAAAGGCGATGTACTTAAAAAAGGCGATGTTATTGCTGACGGTCCGTCCACGGATATGGGAGAAATTGCTCTTGGCAAGAACATATTGATAGGATTCATGACATGGGAAGGTTACAACTATGAGGATGCCATGCTCATATCCGAACAGCTGGTAAAGGAAGATGTATTTACTTCAATACACATAGAAGAATATGAAGCAGAGGCCAGGGATACAAAGCTTGGACCCGAAGAAATTACAAGAGACATCCCCAATGTAGGTGAGGAAGCGCTGAAGGATTTGGACGACAGGGGAATCATAAGAATAGGAGCCGAAGTAAGGTCAGGAGATATCCTGGTTGGAAAAGTTACACCAAAAGGCGAGACTGAGCTTACTGCAGAAGAAAGGCTTCTAAGGGCAATATTCGGTGAAAAAGCCAGGGAAGTAAGGGACACATCCCTTAGAGTTCCTCACGGTGAAGCCGGTATTATAGTTGACGTAAAAGTCTTTACAAGAGAAAACGGAGACGAACTTCCTCCGGGAGTTAATGAACTTGTACGCTGCTATATAGCCCAGAAGAGAAAGATATCCGTAGGAGATAAAATGGCGGGAAGACACGGTAACAAGGGTGTTATTTCAAGGGTTATGCCTGAAGCTGATATGCCTTTCCTTCCTGATGGTACACCGCTCCAGATAGTATTGAATCCTCTTGGTGTTCCGTCACGTATGAATATAGGCCAGGTATTGGAGGTTCATCTTGGGTTTGCTGCTTCAAAGCTTGGCTGGCATGTTGCAACTCCTGTTTTTGACGGAGCTACCGAGAATGACATCATGGATCTTTTGGAACAGGCAGGCTATTCAAGAGACGGGAAATCCGTACTCCGCGATGGCAGAACAGGTGAAGCTTTTGATAACAAGGTAACTGTCGGATATATGTATATATTAAAACTTGCCCATTTGGTTGACGATAAAATACATGCCAGGTCTACCGGACCTTATTCACTGGTAACTCAGCAGCCCTTAGGGGGTAAGGCTCAGTTCGGTGGACAGAGATTCGGAGAAATGGAAGTATGGGCATTGGAAGCATATGGGGCCGCTCATACACTTCAGGAGATATTAACCGTTAAATCCGATGACGTGGTAGGCCGTGTTAAAACATATGAATCAATAGTCAAAGGCGAGAACATTCCCGAACCGGGAGTGCCTGAATCCTTCAAAGTATTGATCAAGGAACTTCAGTCCCTGTGCCTGGATGTTAAGGTCTTGTCCGATGACAATCAGGAAATCACCATCAGAGAGTCTGTTGAAGATGATGTTGAGGATCTTGATGTAAATATCGAAGGAAGAGAAGATTTCGATTCCGGAGAAGATTTTACAGGGGTTCTTGATGTGGAAGGAACAGATGAGGACGAAGAGGATTTCGACCTTAATATAGAGGACTTTGGAGATATAGAAGAAATCGGCAGCCAGCCGGAAGCAGAAGAAGACATTGAAGAGCTTAATGAAGATGACTTTGAAGATATAGAATACGAAGAAGAAGATTTCGAAGATGACCAATTAGATTAAGTACACAACTTTATAAAGTGAAGGGAGGATGTCCCCTTGTTTGAGTTAAACTATTTTGATTCCATACAAATAGGCCTTGCATCTCCTGAGAAAGTCAGGGAATGGTCAAAGGGAGAAGTTAAGAAACCAGAAACCATCAACTACAGGACATTAAAGCCGGAAAAGGATGGGTTGTTCTGTGAGAGGATATTTGGACCGCAGAAAGACTGGGAATGCCACTGCGGTAAATATAAAAGAGTAAGGTATAAAGGAATAGTATGTGACCGCTGCGGTGTTGAGGTAACAAAATCAAAGGTCAGACGTGAAAGAATGGGTCATATTGAGCTGGCAGCCCCTGTCTCGCACATATGGTATTTCAAAGGAATTCCTTCAAGGATGGGCCTTATACTGGATATGTCGCCCCGGGCTTTAGAGAAGGTCCTCTATTTTGCAGCTTATGTTGTAATAGATACAGGCACCACACCCCTTGCCAAAAAGCAGCTTTTAACTGACAAGGAATTTAGGGAAGCTCAGGAAAAGTACGGTCTGAGCAGTTTCCATGCAGGTATGGGCGCCGAGTCTATAAAGGAATTATTGAGAGAAATAGACTTAGAGAAGTTGAGTAAGGAATTGAGGGATGATTTAAAAACCAGCTCGGGTCAAAAAAGGGTGAGGAGCATAAAGAGGCTGGAAGTGGTTGAAGCCTTCAGAAAGTCCGGAAACCTTCCTGAGTGGATGGTTTTAGATGTAATTCCCGTAATTCCGCCGGATTTAAGGCCGATGGTTCAATTGGACGGAGGAAGGTTTGCCACTTCAGACCTTAACGATTTATACAGAAGAGTTATCAACAGAAATAACAGATTAAAAAGGCTTCTGGATTTACAGGCTCCGGATATCATTGTCAGAAATGAAAAGAGGATGCTTCAGGAAGCGGTGGATGCCCTGATAGATAACGGCAGGCGCGGAAGACCGGTAACAGGGCCGGGAAACAGGCCGCTAAAATCCCTGTCTGATATGCTGAAAGGAAAGCAGGGAAGATTCAGGCAGAACCTCTTGGGAAAACGTGTTGACTATTCAGGCCGTTCTGTTATAGTTGTCGGACCGGAACTTAAAATGTATCAGTGCGGACTTCCCAAAGAAATGGCGCTTGAGCTCTTTAAACCCTTTGTTATGAAAAAACTGGTGGAAGAAGGCTATGCTCATAACATTAAGAGTGCAAAGAGAATGGTTGAAAGGATTAAACCCGAAGTATGGGATGTATTAGAGGATGTTATTAAGGATCATCCGGTACTCCTTAACCGTGCTCCTACCTTACATAGACTTGGAATACAGGCATTCCAGCCTATTCTTGTAGAGGGAAGAGCAATAAAACTCCATCCTTTGGTGTGTACTGCATATAACGCTGACTTCGACGGAGACCAGATGGCCGTTCACGTGCCCTTGTCGGTTGAAGCTCAGGCTGAAGCAAGGTTTTTAATGCTTGCTGCAAATAACATATTAAAACCCCAGGACGGTAAGCCTGTAGTAGTTCCTACTCAGGATATGGTTCTCGGTTCATATTACCTGACCATCGATAAAGAAGGGGAGATTGGGGAAAACAAGGTTTTCTCTTCCATCGATGAAGTAATAATGGCTTACAATTTGAAAGAAGTGGGACTCCATGCTTCTATCAAGGTAAGGGTTACAAAAGAATATGAAGGAAAAACATATACCAAGATTATAAATGCAACTCCGGGAAAATTGATGTTCAATGAAGCCATATCTCAGGATTTGGGCTTTGTAGATAGATCAAATCCTGACCATGTATGCGATCTTGAAGTTGATTTCCTGGTAGATAAGAAGAATTTGGGAAGGATAATAGACAGGTGCTATAAAGTTAACGGACCTACAAAGACTGCTATTATGCTTGATAATATCAAATCTCTGGGATATCATTTCTCAACAATCGGTGCTGTTACGGTATCGGTATCGGATATGATAATTCCTGATGAGAAGGAAAAACTTCTTTCCCAGGCTGATTCCGATATAGATAAGATAGAGAAAATGTTTAGAAGGGGTCTTATATCTGAAGAGGAAAGGTATGAAAAAGTTATCTCTAAATGGACTGAGACAACTGACTCGGTAACCGACGCTCTTATGAAGAACCTGGACAGATTCAATCCTATATATATGATGGCTAACTCAGGAGCCAGGGGTTCTAAGAACCAGATAAGACAGCTGTGCGGAATGAGGGGATTGATGGCAAATCCATCAGGTAAGATTATTGAGCTTCCTATAAAAGCAAGCTTCCGTGAAGGCTTAAACGTGCTTGAATACTTTATATCAACCCACGGAGCCAGAAAAGGTCTTGCAGATACGGCGCTTAGAACTGCTGACTCCGGATATTTGACAAGAAGGCTGGTTGATATAAGCCAGGACGTTATAATAAGGGAAGAAGACTGCGGAACAGACCAGGGAGTGTGGGTAAGCGAGATAAGGGAAGGCAATGAAGTTATAGAAAGCCTCCACGATAGGCTGGTGGGAAGGTATACGGCTCTTGAGGTTGTACATCCTGAAACCGGTGAGCTTATCATAGGCAAGAATGAATATCTTACGGATGAAATAGCTACAAAGATTATAAATGCAAATATAGAAAAAGTTAATATAAGAACTGTAACATCCTGTAGAACCAGATACGGTATATGTTCGAAATGCTACGGAATGAACATGGCAACTGGCGAAAAGGCATACATCGGTGAAGCGGTAGGTATAATTGCAGCCCAGGCTATAGGTGAGCCGGGTACACAGCTTACAATGAGAACATTCCATACAGGCGGTGTTGCCGGTGCCGACATAACCCAGGGTCTTCCAAGGGTTGAGGAGCTTTTCGAGGCAAGGAAGCCAAAGGGGCTTGCAACAATTTCCGAAATATCAGGTACAGTAAAGGTAAATGAAAATAAGAAGAAGAGAGAAATCATCGTAACTTCAGAAGGCGGAGAATCAAAAACCTATCAGATCCCTTATGGCTCAAGGCTTAGGGTTAATGATGGCACTGTGGTTGAAGCTGGCGATGAACTGACTGAGGGCTCTGTAAATCCTCATGATATACTGGCCATCAAGGGAGTTGACGGCGTAAGAATTTATCTCTTGTCTGAAGTACAAAAAGTTTATAGGATACAGGGTGTTGATATAAACGATAAACATATAGAAGTAATCGTAAGGAACATGCTAAGAAAGATAAAAATAGAAGATCCCGGCGATACCGATATGCTCTCCGGCGGATTGGTAGATATATTTGAATTCGAAGAAGAAAACGCTAAGGCCGAAGAAGCAGGGCTGAAAAAAGCAACGGGCAAGGTTATTTTACTTGGAATAACCAAGGCATCCCTTGCAACAGACTCCTTCCTGTCAGCCGCATCCTTCCAGGAAACGACAAGAGTACTGACAGATGCTGCAATAAAGGGTAAGGTAGACCCCCTTGTAGGATTAAAGGAGAATGTGATCATAGGTAAGCTCATTCCTGCCGGCACCGGTATGGCAAGGTACAGGACTGTGGCAGTTCATACCAAATCTGAAGAAGATACCTTGCTGTAGGAAATTTTACAGCATGAATGTTCTTTGCAATTAAACTTAAGAATCGCCTGGAAATTAACAACAGGTTGACATTGACAATTTATGATGCTAAAATACTGAATGTATGATTTTTTGGAAGATATGCAGATAACCTCCCTTATAAGGGGGGTTTACTGCTGTGAATTTTATCCCTGATTCATTTTAAAAGATTGTTATTAGGGAAAGGATGGATTGTTTATGATTACCAGGCTTCAAGGTAAAAAGGTTGTAGGTGTAAAACAGACCTGTAAATACATCAAAATCGGTAAAGTGATAAGCGTATATCTTGCAAAAGACGCCGACCATAAAATTATACAGCCCATAGAAGAACTATGCAGGCAAAACAATGTAGAACCTATATTTGTAAATTCCATGAAAGAATTAGGATATATGTGTGGTATTGATGTTGGTGCTGCAACCGCGGCATTAATAAATGAATGATTTTGAAAGGAGGTGTACTAATGCCAACTATTAACCAATTGGTAAGGCGCGGCAGAGAAAAAGTTACTCAGAAATCTACTGCTCCGGCTCTCAAAGAGTGTCCTCAAAAAAGAGGCGTATGCACAGTTGTTAAAACAACAACCCCTAAGAAACCTAACTCAGCTTTAAGAAAAATTGCCAGGGTTAGACTTACTAATCAAACAGAAGTAACTGCATACATTCCCGGTATCGGACACAATCTTCAGGAACACTCCGTTGTTCTTATAAGAGGTGGAAGAGTTAAGGATCTGCCTGGTGTAAGGTATCATATAGTAAGAGGTACTTTGGATGCAGCAGGTGTTGCTAACAGAAAGCAGGGAAGGTCCAAATACGGTGCCAAGAGAGCAAAGAAAAAATAATTGAATAAAACAAGTGCTTATGTATAAGGCAAGCATTTTATATATATATTTGCTAAAGTACTGAGCACTGACGGCAGAAATACTGCCGAGTACCGATGATATAAACATTATGTTAAGGAGGGAAGCAAAGTGCCAAGAAAAGGATATATTGCAAAAAGAGACGTATTACCGGATCCTGTTTACAATAGCAAAGTTGTTACCAAGCTTATAAATAACTTGATGCTGGATGGCAAAAAAGGTGTGGCACAGAATGTTTGCTATGATGCTTTTGATATCATAGCAAAGAAAACCGGCAAAGAGCCTTTAGAAGTATTTGAAGCTGCAATGAACAATATCATGCCTATACTTGAGGTAAAGGCAAGGCGTATTGGCGGTGCAACATATCAGGTTCCAATAGAAGTAAGGGCAGACAGAAGGCAGACTCTTGGTTTAAGATGGCTTCTTGCTGCATCTAGAAAACGTGGAGAGAAGTACATGAGGGAAAGGCTTGCAAACGAACTCATAGATGCTTCAAACAACACTGGAACATCAGTTAAGAAAAGAGAAGACACTCATAAAATGGCGGAAGCCAATAAAGCATTTGCACATTACAGGTGGTAATTTAGTATCATAAATCTACATCTTTGTGCAGAATTTTATACTATTTACTGAATTTTTTGGGAACTATAAATAGTGATTTTAATATGAGAGGAGGATTACTGTGCCTAGGCAGTTTCCGTTACAGAAAGTAAGAAATATTGGAATAATGGCTCATATAGATGCAGGGAAAACTACAACGACTGAAAGAATCCTGTTCTATACCGGAAGAACACACAAATTAGGCGAGGTACATGATGGAGCGGCTACAATGGACTGGATGGTTCAGGAGCAGGAGAGAGGTATTACTATAACTTCTGCAGCTACAACGGCTCAATGGAAAGAGCATGTTATAAACATCATTGATACGCCAGGGCACGTAGATTTCACAGTAGAAGTTGAAAGGTCACTTCGTGTTCTCGATGGTTCAGTCGCAGTTTTCTGTGCTAAAGGTGGGGTTGAGCCTCAGTCTGAGGCAGTCTGGAGACAGGCTGACAAATATAGTGTTCCTCGTATAGCGTTTGTAAATAAAATGGATATAATGGGCGCGGACTTCTTCAGAGTGGTAGACATGATGAAGGAAAGACTCCGTGCCAATGCAATTCCAATTCAGCTTCCTATAGGTAAAGAAGATACCTTCAGCGGTATTATAGACCTTGTAAAGAATGCTGCAATACTATATACCGATGAACTTGGAACAAGAAGTGAGGAAACTCAAATCCCTGATGAATTAAAAGATTTAGCTGAAGAATATAGATTGAAGCTTATAGAAGCTGTTGCTGAACAAGACGAAGAGCTGATGATGAAATACCTTGAAGGTGAAGAATTAACGGAAGAGGAAGTTGTTAGAGGGATAAGGCAGGCTACAATAGACAATAAAATGACTCCTGTTACCTGTGGTTCTTCCTACAGGAACAAGGGCGTTCAGTCTCTTTTGGATGCAGTTATCGCTTACATGCCTTCACCGGTGGATATTCCGCCTGTAAAAGGTATAGACCCTGCAACCCAGGAGGAAATAGAAATTCCGGCAAGTGATGAAGAACCATTCTCAGCTTTGGCATTCAAGATCATGACCGACCCATATGTTGGTAAACTGGCATTCTTTAGAGTATACTCAGGTGTTACAAGTTCCGGATCTTATGTATTTAACTCTACTAAAAACAAGAGGGAAAGATTCGGACGTATCCTTAAGATGCATGCAAACCATAGGGAAGAGATTGAGGAAGTCAGGACAGGTGATATAGCAGCTGCGGTTGGATTAAAGGACACCACAACAGGTGATACCCTTTGCATGGAAGATAAGATAATAATATTGGAATCAATGGAATTCCCCGAACCAGTTATCAGGGTAGCCATTGAACCTAAGACAAAGGCAGCCCAGGAAAAAATGGGTATAGCCTTGTCAAAGCTTGCTGAAGAAGATCCGACATTTAAAACTTATACCGACCAGGAAACGGGGCAGACGATTATTGCAGGTATGGGTGAATTGCATCTTGAAATCATAGTTGACAGACTTATGAGAGAGTTCAAGGTGGAAGCCAATGTTGGTAAGCCTCAGGTTGCTTACAAGGAAACTATCAGAAAACACACTAAGATTGAAGGTAAATTCGTCAGACAGTCCGGCGGACGAGGTCAATTCGGCCATGTATGGCTTGAGCTTGAACCAAAGGAAAGAGGAACAGGCTACGAGTTTGTTAACAAGATCGTGGGCGGTGTTATTCCTAAGGAATACATACCGGCAGTTGATGCAGGTATCCAGGGTGCTATGGATAATGGTGTTCTTGGAGGCTACCCCGTTGTGGATGTCAAGGTTTCCTTAGTAGATGGATCATACCATGAAGTTGACTCATCTGAAATGGCATTTAAGATAGCAGGTTCCATGGCATTTAAAGATGGTATGGCAAAAGCAGACCCGGTACTTGTTGAACCTATAATGAAGGTTGAAGTTACTGTTCCCGAAGATTATATGGGAGACGTAATCGGTGACTTAAACTCAAGGAGGGGCAGAATCGAAGGTATGGAAGCAAGGGCAGGTGCTCAGGTAATAAGGGCATTCGTACCTCTTGCAGAAATGTTCGGTTATGCAACTACATTAAGGTCCAGGACTCAGGGAAGAGGAACCTACACAATGCTCTTCGACTATTATGAAGAAGTGCCTAAAAATATAGCTGACGCCGTACTAGGCGCCAAATAAGAATTAGAATATCGGTTTTGATGTAAAGGAGGAAAAAGAAATGGCAAAGGCAAAATTTGAGAGAAATAAGCCCCATGTAAATATTGGAACAATAGGACACGTAGACCATGGTAAGACAACATTAACAGCAGCAATAACATTTGTTTTATCAAAGGCAGGCGGAGCAGAAGCAATAAAATATGACGAAATAGACAAGGCGCCGGAAGAAAAAGAAAGAGGAATTACAATCAATACAGCACACGTAGAATACCAGACAGACACCAGGCACTATGCCCACGTTGACTGTCCGGGACATGCTGACTATGTAAAGAACATGATAACCGGAGCTGCACAGATGGACGGAGCAATCCTTGTTGTATCAGCAGCAGACGGTCCGATGCCACAGACAAGAGAGCACATACTTTTAGCACGTCAGGTTGGTGTACCATACATCGTAGTATTCTTGAACAAAGCAGATATGGTTGATGACCCTGAATTAATCGAATTGGTAGAAATGGAAGTAAGGGAATTATTAAACGAATATGAATTCCCGGGCGATGACACACCAATAATCGTAGGATCAGCATTGAAAGCACTAGAGAATGCAGATGATCCTGAAGCGACAAAATGCATCCATGATTTAATGGCAGCAGTAGACAGCTATATACCAACTCCTGAAAGACAGGTTGACAAACCATTCTTAATGCCTGTAGAAGACGTATTCACAATCACAGGACGTGGAACAGTTGCAACAGGAAGAGTGGAAAGAGGAATATTAAAAGTAGGGGACGAAGTAGAAATAGTAGGCTTATCAGAAGAAAAGAGAAAGACAGTAGTAACAGGAGTAGAAATGTTCAGAAAGCTCCTTGACCAGGCACAGGCAGGAGACAATATCGGAGCGCTTTTAAGAGGCGTGCAGAGGAATGAAATTGAAAGAGGACAGGTACTGTGCAAACCTGGTTCAATACTTCCACACAGCCATTACAAGGGCCAGGTATACGTATTAAAGAAAGAAGAAGGCGGAAGGCATACACCATTCTTCAACGGATACAGGCCACAGTTCTACTTCAGGACAACAGACGTAACAGGAACATTGCAGCTTCCAGCAGGAGTTGAAATGTGCATGCCTGGAGACAACATTACAATGGAGATCAAGCTTATCACAAACATAGCAATGGAAGAAGGCTTAAGATTTGCTATACGTGAAGGCGGTCATACAGTAGGATCCGGAGTTGTATCTGAGATATTAGACAAATAGTTTAATATATGGCAGAAGAAGATGGGGGTTACCCCTCTTCTTTTGCTGTTAATTTTTATAGTTTTCTGCAATATGGAAATTATAAGGCAAAACCATAAAAAAACAGTAGTGTTAAGAAACTATACTCTTGTATTATTCTAGTTTTTAGTGTAAAATATAAGAGTTGTGATGTTTTAGGACTGCGATGATACAAGAGGTTGCTGGGTAACCAGGTAATTCTTGTTGAGAATGTCCGAATCAAGAATCGGGCGACGTGGGTATTGAGTATTTCTGCGCTGTTTTTTGCTTTGAAGTAAGAAACACGTGGTTCAGTGTACAGATACCCGTTGTCGTACGTAAGCTAATAGCGTGCGATGAAAAGGAGGGAATTGAAAATGGCAAGCCAGAAAATCAGAATCAGATTAAAAGCATTTGATCACAATGTTCTTGATCAGTCAGCTGAGAAGATAGTTGACACAGCTAAGAAAACAGGTGCTAAGGTTTCGGGACCAATCCCGCTTCCGACTGAAAAGGATATAATAACTATCCTTAGGGCACCACACAAATACAAGGATTCAAGAGAACAGTTTGAGATCAGGACTCATAAAAGACTGATTGACATACTGAGTCCAACACCCAAGACAGTTGATGCTCTTATGAGATTAGACCTGCCTGCAGGTGTTGATATTGAAATCAAGCTTTAAAATAATATAGATTCGTATAGTGATTCCACTGCGAGCTATTATGACCGCTTATGCGATCCGCTAATATGTTGAGGAGGTGTAACAATGAAAAAAGCGATAATTGGCAGAAAAGTCGGTATGACTCAAATTTTCGATGAAGCAGGAAGGGTAATACCCGTATCCGTTGTGCTGGCAGGACCATGCGTTGTTGTTCAGAAGAAAACAGTAGAAAAAGACGGATACAGTGCTATCCAGGTAGGTTTTGAAGAAATAAGGGAAAACCTTGTTAACAAGCCTTTAAAAGGACATTTCTCAAAGGCCAACTTGGCTCCTAAGAGATTTTTAAGAGAGTTAAGAACCGAGGATGCAGAAAACTACAATGTAGGTGATGTATTTAAAGCCGATGTTTTCACAGTAGGTGAAAGAATAGATATCAGCGGTATTTCTAAAGGTAAAGGATACCAGGGTGTTATCAAAAGATGGAATGCAAGCAGGGGACCTGTAACTCACGGCTCAAAATTCCACAGAGCAGTTGGTTCCATGGGTGCTTCATCAGATCCATCCAGAACATTCAAAAACAAGAAGATGCCAGGACATATGGGAAATGCCAATGTTACTGTACAAAATCTTGAAGTAGTCAAGGTTGATACAGATAAAAATGTTATTTTGATCAGAGGCGGAATTCCAGGACCCAGAAAGGGTTTGGTAGTTATAAAAGATACTGTTAAAGTTAAGTAGCTTTGATAGAAAGGAGGATGAACGATGCCTAAAGTAGCTTTATATAATACAAAAGGCCAACAGGTCGGAGATATAGAACTTTCAGAAAACGTTTTCGGAGCAGAAGTAAATGTGGAGGCTATGCATCAGGTTGTAAAAATGCAGCTAGCCAATAAAAGACAGGGAACTCAGTCGGCATTGACAAGAGCAGAAGTTGCCGGAGGAGGAATCAAACCCTGGAGACAAAAAGGAACAGGCAGAGCAAGACAGGGGTCAATAAGGGCACCGCAGTGGATACACGGCGGAGTTGTGTTTGCACCAAAGCCGAGGGATTACAGCTACACAGTTCCCAGGAAGATAAAAAGGCTGGCAATGAAATCAGCGTTATCATCAAAAGTTGCTGATAACAGCATTATAGTTCTTGATGAACTTGCAATGGAAGCTCCCAAGACTAAAATAGTAGCTGACATGTTAAAGACATTAAATGTAAACAAAGGCTTGATAGTTGTTCCGGAAAAGGATGAAGCTGTTTACAGGTCAGCAAGAAATATAGAAGGTGTGGCAATACTTCCGGTTAACAACCTGAATGTATATGACATTTTGAAATATGATAAATTTATTATAACGAAAGACGCCGTATCCAAGGTGGAGGAGGTGTTCGTATAATGAAAAGCGTATACGATATTCTAAGAAGACCCATAGTTACAGAAAAAAGCATGGCGGCTATGGGCGAGAGAAAATACACATTTGCAGTTGACATACATGCTGATAAGACCGAAATAAAGGATGCTGTTGAAAAAGTATTCGGTGTTAAAGTTGAGAATGTATGCACAATCAAAATGTTAGGTAAAAAGAAAAGAGTAGGAGTTCACTTGGGGAAAAGAGCGGATTGGAAGAAAGCTATAGTGACACTCACTCCCGACAGCAAATCAATAGAGTTTTTCCAGTCTTAATCAACTATTAGTGTCAGAAGGAGGGAAATAAAATGGCAGTTAAAAAATATAACCCTACTTCACCAGGCAGAAGGGGCATGACTGTTGCTACTTTCGAAGAGTTAAGCAAAGTTGAACCAGAGAAATCCCTTTTGGTATCAATTAAAAGGACTGGTGGAAGAAACGCTCAGGGTAAAATAACTGTTCGTCACATAGGTGGCGGTAACAAATTAAAATACAGAATAATCGATTTTAAAAGAGATAAGGACAATATACCTGCTAAAGTTGCTACAGTAGAATACGATCCGAACAGAACTGCATATATAGCGCTTTTAAATTATGCAGATGGTGAAAAGAGGTATATTATAGCTCCTGTTGGATTAAAGGTAGGAGATACTGTTATATCCGGCGCAGATTCAGATATTAAGGTAGGAAATGCGCTTCCTATAAAAAATATACCTGTAGGTACATTCATTCACAACATAGAGCTCAGAGCCGGAAAAGGCGGACAGCTGGTAAGAGCTGCCGGAAACGGTGCGCAGCTTATGGCTAAAGAAGGAGAATATGCCCAGGTAAGGCTGCCTTCCGGTGAAGTCAGAATGATAAGGTTAGAGTGCAGGGCAACTATAGGAACTGTAGGCAATGTTACTAATGAAATAGTCAGCATTGGTAAAGCAGGCCGTAAGAGAAACATGGGTATAAGGCCGACTGTCAGAGGTTCCGTAATGAACCCGGTAGACCATCCGCACGGCGGCGGTGAAGGCAGATCTCCAATAGGTCATCCAGGGCCGCTTACACCATGGGGTAAACCTGCTCTTGGTTACAAGACAAGGAAACACAAAAAGTATTCAGATAAGTTTATCGTAAAGAAAAGGAATTCTAAGTAATAAATTGTAACCTGTATGAAGGGAGGCAAATAATTTGAGTAGATCAGTTAAAAAAGGACCATTTGTTCAGGAAGCGTTGATGAAAAGAATAACTGAGATGAATAAAAAAGGCGAGAAAAAGGTTATAAAAACATGGTCAAGAAGTTCAACCATATTTCCTCAGATGGTCGGACACACTATAGCCGTTCATGATGGAAAGAAGCATGTTCCGGTATATGTAACCGAGGATATGGTAGGCCATAAATTAGGTGAATTTGCATTGACAAGAACCTTTAGAGGCCACGGAAATCATACAGAAAGATCAACGTCATTGAAATAATCCCAGGAAGGAGGTCAAGATGATGGAAGCTAGAGCTATAGCTAAGTATGTTAGGATATCTCCGAGAAAGGTTAGAATAGTTTTGGATCTTATCAGAGGTAAAAATACAAAAGAAGCATTATCCATATTGAAATTTACACCAAAAGCTGCATCAGAAGTAGTCTTAAAGATCGTGAAATCAGCAGTTGCAAACGCGGAAAACAATCATGAGATGAATGCAGATAATCTATATATTGCTGAAACTTTTGCAGATCAGGGACCGACTTTGAAAAGGTTTCAGCCTCATGCACAGGGTAGGGCGTTTAGGATTCACAAAAGAACCAGCCATATAACTGTTGTAGTAAAAGAAAGAGCATAAAGGAGGGATATAGATTGGGTCAAAAGGTACATCCACACGGTTTAAGAGTTGGCGTTATAAAGGATTGGGATGCAAGATGGTATGCTAACAATAATAATTTCGCTGATTTGCTGATAGAAGATAATAAAGTAAGAGAGTACATTAAAAAGAAACTCTTTATAGCCGGAATTTCAAAGATAGAAATCGAAAGGGCAGCAAACAGGATAAAGGTTAATATCTCCACTGCTAAACCTGGAATAGTAATCGGAAGAGGCGGAGAAGGCGTTGACCAGACTAAAAAAGAATTAGAAAAAATGACCGGTAAAAACGTCCTGATAAATATCGTTGAAATAAAAAATCCGGAAGTAAATGCTCAGCTTGTTTCAGAAAACATAGCTGCTCAGCTTGAAAAGAGAATATCTTTCAGAAAAGCCATGAAGCAGGCTATGAACAGAGCTATGAAATCCGGAGCAAAAGGAATAAAAACAACTTGTTCAGGAAGACTTGGAGGAGCGGAAATAGCCAGATCCGAAAGTTATCATGAAGGAACTATTCCATTGCAGACTCTTCGTGCCGATATCGAGTATGGTTTCGCAGAAGCTGATACAACTTACGGCAAAATAGGAGTAAAGGTCTGGATATATAAAGGAGAGGTTCTTCCAAAGGCAAAAAAGGCGAAGGTAGCAGGAGAAACGGAAGCTGCCAGCAAGTAAGAAGGGAGGATAATACTTATGTTAATGCCTAAAAGAGTTAAACACCGTAGGGTTCACCGCGGCAGAATGACTGGTGTGGCAACAAGGGGCAACACAATATCATATGGTGAATATGGAGTAGTAGCCCTTGAGCCGTCATGGATAACCAGCCAGCAGATTGAGGCTGCGAGAATTGCTATGACAAGATATATTAAAAGAGGTGGAAAGGTCTGGATTAAAATATTCCCGGATAAGCCTGTAACTGAGAAACCTGCTGAAACACGTATGGGTTCTGGTAAAGGTTCACCTGAATATTGGGTAGCAGTTGTTAAACCAGGCAGAGTACTGTTTGAAATAGCCGGAGTTGCTGAAGAAACAGCAAGAGAAGCTATAAGACTTGCTTCACATAAACTTCCTATCAAATGTAAATTTGTTAAGAGGTCAGACTTTGAAGAAATGGGTGGTGAAAGCAATGAAAACTAGAGAATTGGAAAATATTCGCGGTAATGATGTTTCTTCATTGAAAACCAAGGTGGAAGAGTTAAAGCATGAACTTTTCAACTTAAGATTCCAGTTAGCTACAGGACAGCTTGATAACCCCATGAGAATAAAAGAGGTAAAGAAGTCTATTGCACAGGTAAAAACAATAATTATGGAAAAAGAGTTAAAATCCTTTGGGGCATAATGGAAGGAGGTCTGTTTTGTGGAAAGAGCATTAAGGAAAACCAGAATAGGAAAAGTGGTTTCTGATAAAATGGAAAAGACCATTGTTGTTGCAGTAGAAACAAGGGTACGCCATTCGGTAACTCGTAAGATAGTAAACCGTACAACAAAGTTTAAGGCACATGATGAAAATAATGAAGCCGGCGTAGGCGATAAAGTTAAAATAATGGAAACAAGGCCGTTAAGTAAAGATAAAAGATGGAGACTAGTACAAATAATTGAGAAAGCTCAATAATCCCTGAAGTTGAAAGGAGGGTACATCAATGATTCAACAGCAGAGTTTATTAAAAGTTGCAGATAATTCCGGTGCAAAAGTAATAATGTGCATCAGGGTTATGGGAGGTTCTACAAGAAAGACCGGTAACATTGGTGATATCATTGTAGCGAGTGTAAAGAGTGCAACACCCGGGGGTGTTGTTAAAAAAGGCGATGTTGTTAAAGCCGTTATAGTAAGAACTGTACAGGGAAAGAGAAGGCCTGATGGTTCACATATAAGATTTGATGAGAATGCTGCAGTTATAATAAAAGATGATAAGCAGCCAAGGGGAACCCGTATATTCGGACCCGTTGCAAGAGAGTTAAGGGAAAGAGATTTTACAAAAATACTTTCACTTGCTCCAGAAGTACTATAGTACGGGAGGTGGCGTAAGTGACAATGAATAAAGTTCATGTAAAAAAAGGAGATACAGTCGTTGTTTTATCCGGCAAGGATAAAGGTAAAAAGGGCAAGGTTCTCGGCGTGTTAGCCTCTGAAAATAAAGTTCTTGTTGAAGGAGTGAATATGCTTACAAAGCATGAAAAACCCAGCAAGAAAGTAGCTAAAGGCGGCATTATCCACCAGGAAGGAGCCATAAATTCATCTAAGGTTGCTGTTTACTGCCCGAGCTGTGCAGCAGGTAGGAGAGTTGGCCATTCCATATTGAATGATGGTAAAAAAGTTAGAAAATGTGTTAAGTGCGGTGAGATTTTAGATAATCAGAAGTAGTATGAAAGGAGGTAACTTACATGGTGCCAAGGCTTAGAGAAAAATACGAAAAGGAAATAGCACAAGTTCTTATGCAAAAGTTCGGATATAAGAGTTCCATGCAAATTCCTAAACTTGAAAAAGTAGTTTTAAATATGGGTGTGGGTGATGCAAGAGAAAACCCTAAACTTATGGATGCTGCTACTGCAGACCTTTCACTAATCACCGGACAGAAGGCTGTTGTAACCAGAGCTAAAAAGTCAATTGCAAACTTTAAAGTGAGAGAAGGAATGGCCGTAGGCTGTAAGGTAACTTTAAGGGGAGCAAGGATGTACGAGTTTGTTGACAAACTTTTAAATATAGCTCTTCCCAGGGTAAGAGACTTCAGGGGAGTATCAGATAAAGCTTTTGATGGCAGAGGAAATTACTCATTAGGTATAAAAGAACAGTTAATATTCCCAGAAGTAGAATATGACAAGGTTGAAAAAGTAAGAGGAATGGATATCATATTCGTAACAACTGCAAAGACTGACGAAGAGGCACGTGAGCTATTAAAACTGCTCGGAATGCCATTTGCACAGTAATAAAGGAGGGAAGACTGTGGCAAAGAAATCTATGATTGAAAGATGGAAGAAGACACCTAAGTTTTCGTCCAGGGCATATACAAGATGCAGAATATGCGGAAGGCCCCATGCAGTATTGAGTAAGTTTGGCATTTGCCGTATCTGCTTTAGGGAAATGGCTTACAGAGGCGAAATTCCCGGAGTTAAGAAGGCAAGCTGGTAATTCCTATTGAATGAAAGGAGGCAGAAACAATGGTCATGACTGATCCAATTGCTGATATGTTAACACGTATCAGAAATGCTAATATAGTAAGACACGAGATAGTAGATATTCCGGCTTCCAATATTAAAAGAGCAATCGGTAATATATTGATGGAAGAAGGATTTGTTAAGAAAATAGAAGAGCTTATGGATGGTTCGGTTCCAATCATCAGGCTGACTATGAAATACGGTCAGAGCAAGGAAAGGGTTATAACCGGATTGAAAAGGATAAGCAAACCAGGACTTAGGGTATATGTAGGAAAAGAGGATATTCCTAAAGTACTAGGCGGCCTTGGTATTGCGGTAATATCAACAAGCAAAGGTATTATGACTGATAAACAGGCAAGGAAAGATGGTTTAGGCGGAGAAGTCCTTTGCTATGTATGGTAATACTAACATTGAATGGGAGGTGTAGACATGTCGAGAATTGGTAAGCTTCCTGTTGTTATACCCCAGGGCGTTGCAGTTAACGTAGATGCTGAAAACGTTATAACTGTAAAGGGGCCTAAAGGTACATTGACAAAGGGAATGCATAAAGATATTAGTATTAACATAGAAGATGACAAAATTGTTGTCACAAGACCTGATGACCAAAAAGAACACAGAGCCCTCCACGGATTGACAAGGGCATTGATAAAGAACATGGTTACCGGTGTAACCGACGGATTCCAAAAGGGACTTGACCTTGTTGGAGTAGGTTACCGTGCGGCTGTTAACGGAAAGAAACTGGTTTTGACAGTAGGGTATTCACATCCTGTGGAAATGGGAGAAATAAATGGGATAACCTATGAAACTCCTTCACCAAACAAAATATTGGTAAAGGGAATCGATAAGGAACTGGTAGGACTTATCGCCGCACAGATAAGAGAAGTAAGACCACCAGAGCCATACAAGGGCAAAGGTATAAAATACGAAACAGAAGTAGTTAAGACTAAGGAAGGAAAGACCGGTAAGAAATAGAAAGGAGTGAACTGAATGCTGAACAAACCAGTAAGAAACGAGGCAAGAATTAAGCGTCACATGAGATCAAGAAACAAGATCCATGGTACAGCAGAACGTCCGAGATTGAACGTATTCAGGAGCGAGAAGAACATATACGCTCAGATTATAAATGACGACCTTGGCCGTACTTTAGTAGCAGCTTCAAGCCTTGACAAAGAGCTGAAGGAGACTATTTCTGCCGGCAGCAATAAAGAAGCAGCGAAGGCAGTTGGCGAATTGATTGCTAAAAAGGCAAAAGAGGCAGGACTAAGCAAAGTAGTTTTTGATAGAGGTGGTTATATATACCACGGTAGAGTAAAGGAACTGGCAGAGGCTGCAAGGCAAGCTGGACTTGAATTCTAAAGGAGGGAAATAAATGCGAATCGATCCAAGCAATTTGGACCTTAAAGAAAAGGTTGTTTTTATAAACCGTGTAACAAAGGTTGTTAAGGGCGGCCGTAACTTCAGATTTGCTGCCATAGTGGTTGTCGGAGACGGCAATGGCCACGTAGGAGTAGGTACCGGCAAATCCGTTGAAATTCCGGAAGCAATAAGAAAAGGCATCGAAGATGCAAAGAAGCATCTTATAGATGTTGCAATAGTAGAAAATACAATTCCCCATGAAATAGTTGGTATATTCGATAAAGGCAAAGTTCTTATCATGCCGGCTAAAGAAGGTACAGGAGTTATAGCAGGCGGACCTGTTCGTGCAGTTTTAGAACTTGCAGGTTTGAAAGATGTTAGAGCAAAATCCCTTGGGTCAAATAACCCCAAGAATATGGTTAATGCAACTATCGATGGGTTATCCAGACTTAAGACGGTAGAAGATGTAGCAAAGCTGAGAGGCAAAACCGTCGAAGAGATATTAGGTTAGGGGGGAGCTACCTTGGCTAAACTTAAAATTACTCTGTTAAAGAGTTTGATAGGCAGAAAAGATGATCATATAGCAACTGCTCATGCTCTTGGACTAAAAAAGATCAACAATGTTGTTGAACACGATGACACAGTCCAGATAAAGGGTATGATCAATAAAATCGGATATCTTTTAAAAGTAGAAGAAATATAATCTTAACCGGAATAGGAGGTGCAGAAATGAAACTTCATGAACTTAAGCCAACAGCAGGAGCCACAAAGACTCCAAAAAGAAAAGGCAGAGGAACAGGTTCAGGCCAGGGTAAAACCGGCGGCAGAGGACAGACCGGTCAGAAATCACGTTCAGGCGGCGGTGTAAGGCCGGGATTTGAAGGAGGTCAGATGCCACTACACAGAAGACTTCCTAAGAGAGGTTTCACCAATATTTTTGCAAAAGAATATGCAGAAGTTAAAATATCAGATTTAGACGTGTTTGAGGCCGGAGCTACAGTTACTCCTGAAACGCTTCTTGAAAATAATATAATAAAAAAGACATTAGACGGCATAAAGATACTTGGGAACGGTGAGATTTCAAAGAGCTTGACAGTAAAAGCCCATAAGTTTACCTCTTCAGCCGCACAGAAGATAGAAGCAGCTGGAGGAAAAGTAGAGGTGATATAGTTGTTGTCAACTTTGCGCAACGCTTGGAAAATACCGGATCTTAGAAGACGACTTATATTCGTTGTAATAATGCTTGTAGTATACAGGGGAGGGGCCTTTATTCCTGTACCATATATAAATACCGACGTGGTACAGCAATTTGTCTCTCAGGGAGCCTTATTCGGCTTTTTCGATATACTGTCAGGCGGAGCATTTAAAAACTTTACTATTTTTGCAATGGGTATAGTTCCATACATCAACTCTTCAATTATAATAAACCTTTTGACAATTGCTATTCCGAAACTGGAGCAAATGTCAAAAGAAGGTGAAGATGGAAGAAAGAAAATAGCTCAAATAACGAGATACGGAACTATTGTGCTTGGAACTATTCAAGCCTTTGGCCTGACACTTCTTATAAGAAGCCAGGGAGCTATTATTAAAGATTCTCCATTCCATTTGTTCATAATAATAATTACACTTGTTGCCGGTACATCCTTCCTTATGTGGCTGGGTGAGCAGATTACCGACAAGGGAATAGGCAATGGTATATCGCTGCTTATTTTCACAAGTATTATATCCAGGTATCCCAGCATGGGTTTCCAGATCAGCGGACTTGTATCCGCCGGCACTGCAGATTGGTTTGAAGTAATAATTTTCATTGCTTTTGCCTTAATAAGCATTATTGCCGTTGTGACAATGGACCTTGCAGAACGCAGGATACCTGTACAGTATGCTAAAAAGATGGTAGGAAGAAAAATGTACGGTGGTCAGAGTACTCACATACCAATCAGCGTAAGCTCGTCCAGCGTAATTGCAATAATATTTGCAATGTCCATAATGCAGTTCCCGGCTACAATAGCAGCATTTGTTCCTAATGCGGGATGGGTGTCTGCCTTCAATAAAGGCGGGATATTCGGGACTGACAGTTGGCTGTACATCATAATATACTTCCTGCTGGTAATATTCTTTACATGGTTCTATACCGGCATAACCTTTAACACAAAGGAAATGGCGGAGAACATGAAGAAGAACGGCGGATTTATACCCGGTATAAGACCCGGGAAGCCAACTGCAGACTATGTTCAGTCTATATTAAACCGTATAACTCTGATAGGTGGAACTTTTGCAGGTATTATAGCCCTTACTCCTTATTTTCTGGATAAGTTTACCGGACTTAAAGACCTGTACTTTGGAGGTACATCAATTCTGATAGTTGTAGGTACTGCTCTTGAACTGGCTAAACAGTTGGAAGCTCAGATGACCATGAGACATTATCAGGGATTCCTAAAATAGCATATATTCGCCATTCTGATTTAATTGTTCAAAAATTGGGGATGATTTTATCATGAGGCTTTTAAGCCTCATGAGGCAGGGATATGCTTATGAAATGGGTACACAGCTTGACTGTGTCATATATCTTGACAGGTAATAACTAATTATTGGGAAATGAGTCTAAGGTATATACAAGTTAAACTGCTCCCTTGATTGACTACTGCTGAAATAGGGCTTCACCCTAAGTAGATTGAGAGCAAGATATTAGGAATGTAAAGATATTTGCGAATTTTTGGGGAGCGGTTAAGATGATTGTGATAAAATCCGATAATGATATTATATATATGAAACAAGCAGGAAAAGTCGTAGCTATGACACTTGAAAAGGTTAGAGAGGTAATCAAACCTGGTGTTACTACAGCATATATCGATAATTTTGCTGAACAGTTTATCCTAGGGCAAAATGCTATTCCGGCTTTTAAAGGACTGTACGGCTTTCCGGCCACTTTGTGCATATCAATCAATGAAGAGGTTGTGCATGGCATCCCAGGCGACAGGATACTTAATGAAGGAGACATAGTCAGCATAGATTGCGGCGCAATGATTAATGGCTTCTACAGCGATGCAGCAAGAACATATCCTGTTGGAACAGTGTCAAAAGAGGCCCGAAAATTGATTGATGTCACACAAGAAAGCTTCTTTAAGGGCATTGAAAATGCCCGAATAGGAAAAAGGCTGGAGGACATATCCCATGCCATACAGGTATATGTGGAGAAGCATGGATTTTCAATAGTCCGGGATTATGTTGGCCATGGCATAGGCAGAGCCATGCACGAAGACCCCCAGGTCCCCAATTACGGAAGACCTGGAAGGGGTGTAAGACTTGTTAAGGGTATGTGCCTTGCAATAGAGCCCATGGTAAATATGGGCGGTTACCAGGTTAAAACTCTTTCAGATGAATGGACTGTGGTTACTGCAGACGGAAGTTTATCTGCTCATTATGAAAACACCATTGTCATACTGGATAAAGGCCCCGAGATCCTGACAGTCATATAAGCTAAAATGAGGTGAACATCATTGGAGTCAGAAAGAATTATTCTGGGGCAAATAGTACGTTCGAAAGCAGGAAGAGATAAGGACAAATACTTTGTCGTCATGGGTTTGGACGGGAAGGAATACGCATTGATTTGTGACGGAGAATTGAGAAAGGTTGAAAAGCCCAAGAGGAAGAAAATCAAACATCTCGATGTTCATAATCATGTAGCACATGATGTCAAAGCAAAAATTGAATCCAATATGAGAATAAGCAATGGTGATATAAAAAACAGTTTGAAGTCACTGGGTTTGATTGATTAATCTAATTATAAGGAGGTTTGATTACCTTATGTCTAAAGATGATGTTGTAGAGTTGCAGGGTACTGTTATCGAGGCTTTACCAAATGCAATGTTTCAGGTAGAATTAGAAAATGGGCATAAAGTACTCGCTCATATATCAGGAAAATTAAGAATGAATTTTATAAGGATTCTTCCAGGAGATAAGGTCACCATAGAATTATCGCCCTATGATTTAACTCGAGGACGTATAACGTGGAGAGCAAAATAAAGGAGGGTAAGCCATGAAGGTAAGGCCATCGGTAAAACCTATATGTGAAAAATGCAAGATAATTAAAAGACATGGCAAAGTGATGGTTATCTGTGAAAACGCGAAACATAAACAAAAGCAAGGTTAATAAAACAAATTAGTACTATATGGGAGCGGCTGCATCAAATACTATTGTATGGATGTCCTTATAGACTGATTTAATAAATACACAAATTAAAACCAGGAGGTGTAAGTAATTAATGGCTAGAATAGCAGGTGTTGACCTACCAAGAGAAAAAAGGGCAGAAATAGGTCTTACTTATATATTTGGCATAGGGAGACCAAGAGCCAATAAGATACTCCAGGAAACAGGCATAAGCCCTGATACCAGAGTTAAAGATCTTACAGAAGCAGAAGTCAACAAATTAAGGGAATATATAGATAAAAGCTTCAAAGTTGAAGGTGATTTAAGAAGAGATGTTTCCCTTAGTATAAAAAGGCTAGTGGAAATTGGTTGTTATAGAGGAATACGTCACAGAAGAGGACTTCCGGTCAGAGGACAGAAGACCAAGACAAACGCAAGGACCAGAAAAGGACCTAAGAGGACTGTTGGCGTAAGAAGGAAAAAATAATTAAGGAGGGAAATGAATGGCAGCTCAACCTAAGGGTAAAAAGGTTACTCGCAAGAGAAGAGAACGCAAAAATGTTGAACGCGGCGCAGCCCACATACAATCAACATTTAATAATACAATTGTTACTTTAACTGACACAACTGGAAATGCTCTTTCATGGGCCAGTGCCGGCGGACTTGGATTCAGAGGTTCAAGGAAAAGCACTCCCTACGCTGCTCAGATGGCTGCAGAAACAGCTGCAAAATCAGCAATGGAACATGGCTTAAAGTCTGTAGAGGTTTTCGTTAAGGGACCTGGTTCAGGCAGAGAAGCAGCTATCAGATCACTACAGGCGGCAGGATTGGAAGTCAGCCTTATAAAGGATGTTACACCTATTCCTCATAATGGCTGCAGACCACCTAAACGCAGAAGAGTATAACTTAAGGAGGTGCAAAAAACATGGCAAGATATACAGGCCCGGTATGCAGATTATGCAGAAGAGAAGGCATAAAGCTTTTCTTAAAGGGAGATAGATGTTATTCTGACAAGTGTTCCGTACAAAAAAGAACATATGCTCCCGGACAACATGGCCAAAGCAGAAAGAAGCTTTCAAACTATGGTGTTCAGTTGAGAGAAAAGCAAAAAGCCAGGAGAATATATGGTATCCTTGAAACCCAGTTCAGAGAATATTATGAAAAAGCAGACAGGAAGAAAGGTATCACCGGTGAAAATCTCCTGAAGCTTTTGGAAACAAGATTGGATAACGTTGTTTTCAGATTAGGATTCGCAAGCTCAAGAACAGAAGCAAGACAGCTGGTTAATCACGGACATTTTACTGTAAACGGAAAGAAGGTTAACATACCTTCATATAAGATTTCGGTTGGAGATGTTATAGCTGTCAAGGAAAGCAGCAGAAGCAGCGAAAAGTTCAAAGCTTTAGCAGAGGTCGCTGTAACTACTCCGCAATGGTTATCTGTAGAAATGGATAAACTTGAGGGAAAGGTTATTGCAGATCCTAAGAGAGAAGATATCGATATACCAGTACAAGAAACACTGATTGTTGAGTTATATTCTAAATAATTAATGTAGGATTAATTGCCCTCAATATAGTAATAAGAAATTCAAAAGGAGGGTTTCATAGGTATGATTGAAATAGAAAAGCCCAAAATAGAATGCGTTGAGACAAGCGAAGACGGCAGCTATGGCAAGTTTGTAATAGAACCATTGGAAAGAGGTTACGGAACTACCCTTGGTAATTCATTAAGAAGAATTCTCCTATCCTCTCTGCCCGGAGCAGCTGTTACATCCATAAAGATTGACGGCGTGCTTCACGAATTCTCAACGGTACCTGGAGTAAAAGAGGATGTCACTGAAATAATCTTAAACCTTAAGAGTCTTGCATTAAAAATTAATGGAGACGGGCCAAGGACGGTTTACATTGACACCCGCGGTGAAGGAGAAGTTACTGCAGGTGATATCAGGAGTGAAGGCGATGTAGAGATAATCAACAAGGATATGCATATCGCCACATTAAGTGAAGATGCAAGATTATATATGGAAATCAATATCGATAAGGGCAGGGGTTATGTTCCGGCAGAAAAGAACAAGGAAGCAAACCAGCCCATCGGTATGATCCCTGTTGATTCAATCTATACACCGGTTAAGAGAATTAATTACAGCGTAGAAGACACTCGTGTCGGCCAGGTAACTGATTACGATAAACTTACTTTTGAAATATGGACCAATGGAACAATAAAACCCGACGAATCATTGAGTCTTGCTGCAAAAGTTTTGATTGAGCACCTTAAACTCTTTATGACTTTAACCGATCATGTATCAGATGTGAATATCATGGTTGAAAAGGAAGAAGACAAGAAGGAAAAAGTGCTCGACATGACAATTGAAGAGCTCGACCTCTCAGTAAGATCTTATAACTGCCTGAAGCGCGCAGGAATAAATACTGTGGAGGAACTCACTCAGAGGTCTGTTGAAGATATGATGAAGGTAAGGAATCTCGGTAAGAAGTCCCTTGAAGAGGTTGAACAAAAACTGGCTGCATTAGGGTTAGGTTTAAAACAGAGCGAAGAGTAAAGGAGGGAATTACATGGCTGAACATAGAAAGCTTGGTCGCCCGACAAATGAAAGGGTTGCTATGCTTAGAAACCTCACAACAAGCTTCTTGAAATATGGCAAGGTCCGCACAACTGTGATGAGAGCTAAGGAAGTAAAAAGCATAGCTGAAAAGATGATTACCCTTGGCAAAAGAGGGGATTTACATGCAAGGCGTCAGGCGCTTTCATACTTGCTTGATGAAACAGTTGTGACCGATTTGTTTACAAAAATAGCTCCCAAGTATTCTGAAAGAAGCGGTGGCTACACCAGAATTCTTAAAGAAGGTCCAAGAAGAGGCGATGCAGCCGAAATGGCTATATTGGAGCTAGTTTAATTATTTTGATTTAGACATCTTGAGGGATTAAGTTATGTGTAGAAAAGTTTGCTAACTTAGTCCCTAATTTATTTAATTTCTGACCTCCAAAGAGAAGGTGTAATAATGGAGAAAATGATTGAAACAAAAGATCTGAATTATCAATATAAAACTGATGAAAATAAAGAAGAGATATCAGCGTTAAATAAAGTGAATATTGACATAAAAAAAGGTGAATTTGTTGTTATAATCGGCCATAATGGCTCAGGAAAATCCACCCTTGCAAAGCATATGAATGCATTATTGCTCCCCACTTCAGGAAAAATATATGTTAAGGGCATGGATACCGGTGAAGAAAAATATCTATGGGATATAAGGCAGGCTGCAGGGATGGTTTTCCAAAATCCCGATAACCAGATAGTTGCTACCATCGTTGAAGAAGATGTAGCCTTTGGACCTGAAAATCTTGGTGTTGAGCCGGGAGAAATCAGAAAAAGAGTGGATGAATCATTAAAGTCAGTAGACATGTACCAGTTTATGAAGCATGGTCCTCATTTGCTTTCGGGAGGCCAAAAGCAAAGAGTTGCAATTGCCGGAGTAATTTCAATGAAACCTGAGTGCATAGTTTTGGATGAGCCTACCGCCATGCTTGATCCTTCAGGAAGGAAGGAAGTTATCAATACCATCAAAAAACTTAATAAGGAGGAGGGTATAACCATCATCCTTATTACCCATTATATGGAAGAAGCGGTAGATGCAGACAGGGTAATTGTGATGGAGGAAGGAAAAGTAGTATTGTCGGGCACTCCAAAAGAAGTATTCTCAAAGGTTGAGGAGCTAAAAAGCATAGGACTGGACGTACCTCAGATGACTGAACTTGCCTTTGAATTAAAAAAAGAAGGCATAGATATAAGTCCCGATACTCTTACAATTGATGAAATGGTGGTGCAGCTATGCCGATAAAAGTAGAGAATCTTACATATATATATATGCCGGGAACACCATTTGAATCAACTGCCCTTGACAATGTTACACTGCAAATAAATGACGGTGAATTTGTAGGCCTTATAGGACATACGGGTTCCGGTAAATCCACCCTGGTTCAGCATTTAAACGGGCTTTTAAAAGCCAGCTCAGGAAAGATATTTGTAGATGATATAGAGATAACAGCTAAAGGTACCAATTTAAAGGCCGTAAGGCAAAAGGTAGGCCTGGTCTTTCAGTATCCCGAACATCAGCTCTTTGAGGAAACTGTGTATAAAGATGTAGCCTTTGGCCCTAAAAACTTAGGTTTAAGCAATGAAGAAGTGGATTTGAAAGTGCGCCAGGCTTTGGAGATGGTGGGACTTGATTACGAAGAAAGCAAAGTTAAATCTCCCTTTGACTTAAGCGGAGGCCAGCGGAGAAGAGTTGCAATTGCAGGGGTACTGGCTATGGATCCCAAGGTTTTAATACTGGATGAACCTACGGCAGGCTTGGATCCAAGAGGCAGGGATGCAATTTTAGGGGAGATTAAAAGCTTACATGATAAATACAACAAAACCACCATACTGGTATCTCACAGTATGGAGGATATTGCAAAACTGGTAGACAGAATAATAGTCATGAATGAAGGAAGATGTATTTTAACGGGAAGTCCCAAGGATATATTCAAGGAAGCAGATACTTTGATAAAGGTAGGCCTGGGTATTCCTCAAGTTACGGCTCTGGCTAGGGAACTTAAATCAAAAGGTATTGACTTCAAAGATGATGTTCTGACAATTGAAGAAGCCAAACAGGAAATTATTAAGTTTTTAAGGAGCAGGAAATCATGATAAAGGATATTACAATAGGGCAATACCTGCCCGGAGATTCCTCCATCCATAATCTTGACCCCAGAGTTAAAATATCTGCCACCTTCATTTTTATGATAAATCTTTTTATTATTAATAATTTTTTAGGCTATGTTCCTAATTTAATATTTCTTATTTCGGTGATTATAATTTCTCGCATTCCAGTCAAATATATTTTTAAAGGCTTAAAGCCTATTCTTGCTATTTTGATAATAACGGGACTTTTAAATATGTTTTTGACAACAGGTACAGAGTTATACAGATTAGGGCCTTTAGTTATTACTTATGAAGGCTTAAGGCTGGCTGCCTTTATGATTTTAAGGCTGATTTTTCTCATCATAGGTACCTCAGTACTGACCTTAACCACATCCCCAATATCCCTTACAGACGGTATTGAGCACCTTTTAAACCCTTTAAAAAGAATAGGCGTGCCTGCTCATGAACTGGCAATGATGATGACCATAGCCCTAAGGTTCATACCTACGCTTTTAGATGAAACAGATAAGATAATGAAGGCTCAAATGGCAAGGGGTGCGGATTTTGAATCAGGAAACATCGTAAACCGGGCAAAGAACATGGTGCCATTATTAGTGCCTCTCTTTATCAGTTCCTTTCGAAGAGCCGATGATTTAGCCATGGCTATGGAGGCAAGATGCTACAGGGGTGGGGTAAACCGCACCCGCTTAAAGCAGCTTAAAATAAAAAACATAGATAAGGCAGCAATGGCAATAATTGTCCTGTTGGTAGCTGTTTCAGTGTACAGCAGATTTTTATAGTATGATACCCATATTTTTATAATCGGGGTTAAAGCTATGAGAAACATTAAATTGACAATTGAATATGACGGGACTAATTATAGCGGATGGCAGATACAGAAAAATTCTGTTTCCATCCAGGAATCTATTGAAAAAGCTATCATAACTGTCACTGGCCAAAGTATCAATCTTACAGGCTCCAGCAGGACTGACGCAGGAGTTCATGCTAAGGGAATGACAGCCAATTTCTTCTGTGACACAACGATACCCGAGAAAAGCATTGCAGCGGCTATAAACAGCAAGCTGCCGGAGGATATAGCAATTCTTGATGCACAATATGTGGATGAGAATTTTCACAGCCGTTACAGCAGTACGGGAAAGAGGTATTCTTATACCATATTGAACAGAAGAGTGTCATCACCCTTATTGAGAAATTTTGCTGCCCATGTGTGGTACCCGCTTTGTATCGACAGTATGAGGGAAGCCTGTAAATATTTTTTAGGCACCCAGGATTTTTCGGCCTTTATGTCCACAGGGAGTTCTGTCAAGACCACCATAAGGACCATAAGGCTTCTGAATCTCGTACATTCAGATGATATTATAAAGCTTTATATAGAAGCTGACGGTTTTCTTTATAATATGGTTAGAATAATATCAGGGACCTTGATTGACATAGGAAGGGGCATAATAAGCCCAAATGACATAACAAGGATAATAGAGAGCAAAGACAGGGAAAGAGCAGGAAAGACTGCCCCGCCTCAAGGCTTATGCTTAGAGGAGGTATATTATTAAAAAGCTTCGTGAAGGCCTGGAATTTCTAAGTATTCCTTGACACACCAGGCTAATTGTATTACAATATTTAGTGGTGTAAAAAGATCCACTAGCCCCGGATCTTTTATATATACGGATATAAAATAGGATTGCATAAGTTTCAGTATCCCGAGCTGAATTGCAGCAATTCCATGACAAGTAGTTTTTTATGAAAATAGGAGGGAAAAAAATGAAAACAACATATATTGCAAAGCCAGCAGATATCAACAGAAAATGGTATGTTGTAGACGCTCAGGGAAAAACTCTGGGAAGAATGGCATCTCAAGTTGCTTCAATATTAAGAGGAAAGAATAAACCAATATATACACCTCATATGGATACAGGTGATTTCGTTATAATAGTGAATGCTGAGAAGGTAGTACTTACAGGAAAGAAACTGGATCAGAAATTTTACCGGCATCATTCATTGTATCCCGGCGGCCTTAAAGAAACTTCATACAGGCAGCTTTTAAGTTCCAAGCCGGAGTTTGCAGTTTATGAGGCAGTTAGAGGAATGCTTCCTAAAGGACCTTTAGGAAGAAAGATGTTGAAGAAGTTAAAGGTTTTCAGAGGACCTGAACATCAGCATCAGGCTCAGCAGCCCGAAGTATTAGAAATTAAAACTGACAAATAAAGGCGTGAAGGGAGGATAAACCATGGCAAAGGTACAATATATCGGTACAGGTAGAAGGAAAAAATCAATAGCAAGAGTAAGGTTGGTTCCCGGTGAAGGAGCTATAACCGTTAACACAAGGGATATCCAGGATTATTTCGGTCTTGAAACATTAAGGACAATAGTTAAGCAGCCACTGGTTCTTACAGGAACTGCAGGCAAGTTTGACGTTGTGGCAAATGTTCATGGTGGTGGATACACAGGCCAGGCAGGAGCGCTAAGACATGGAATATCAAGAGCTTTACTTAAAGCTGATTTGGAATTAAGATCCGAGCTTAAAAAAGCTGGATTCCTCACAAGGGATCCAAGGATGAAGGAAAGAAAGAAATACGGCTTGAAGAAAGCAAGAAGAGCACCGCAGTTCAGCAAGAGATAATATATATGATCAAAATCAAGGAGCCACAGAAATGTGGCTTTCTTTGTTTATAGAGCATGTTTCATGATGATATATCAAGTTTTCTTATCTTATCGCATAATGACATTGGTTCTGATAAAATATATATAAAAGTAGATTATAGACTTATTACAAATAAACTTGGTTTTAGTATCTTATTCATTAAAACTTGAAAGTATAATATTTATAGCAATATTTATAATTGCTGAATTTTTTATAAAAAGAAAGCTTTTGTAAAATATCTAAATGATATGTGCTGACAGTCAATAATTATATAAATAGTTTTATGGAGGATAAATGAAAATTTCAAGGAATGCAAAAGCTAAAATAAAATTAACCATATTAATTATAACAATTTTATTGTTACTTGTAGCATGTAATAATAATGAAAATAAAGATGGAGATATAGTTCAGAAATGTAATGATATTTCAGAAAAAGATAATACTAATAAAGATATTATAGAACTAACTTTCATGCCGATACATAAGCAAACTTTAAAAGAGGGTCTACCTAAAAAAGAATGGGTTAAGGGAAAAAGTATTTATTTTGGTAATTTGCCAAACCAAAATGAAGCAACAATACATTTATATATTGACAATACCATTAATCCTGATTTAAGACCAGATGAAGGTGTAATATATGGGTTCTTAGAGCATAAGAATAAGCTTTATGAAATTGGAGTTGTTAGTAATTATAGAATAGATGATGTAAATGTTAATTTAGAGGACAGAACTTCTGACGGTATAAAGGATATTGAAATCGAAGGTGGCATGGGCTCAACTTATATGGAAATGAAAATAATTTCTTTTAATGAAACTAAGCAAGAGTGGGAAAATTTATTAACTATGGGTTCTCCAACTATTGTTGATTTAGATGGAGATGGTCAAGTAGAGTTAACTGCTGGCTCTGCAGGAAGTTTACCGCCATATTTAGATATATACAAATGGAATAATGATCAATTTGGAAAGGCCGATGTAAATGAAGCAACCAAAAGCGACTATGCAGGTTTACACGCAATAGACGGAACATGGTTTATTGAGACAGGACTATATGAAAATAGTAAGCCTTCTGAACATAAATTATTCAGATATGAAGCAGGAAAACTTATAGGAGAAGACTAATTATGTTAGTATAAAGCTACTGAATTTTTAAAACATATACAATAATTCCAATTATTTTATGCTTGAAATATAAATAGTAGGATAGTACACTAAAACAGTTTAAAGTCATTTACGCATGATTTACATACAGTTAAAATAGGAATTTTTAAATAAATCAATATATAATGAATATTCCGATGCGACGAAGTCGCAGTTCCGGAGCATTAGAAATCACTTGTCCGGAACTGGAAATCGCCTAAATCAAATATTACTCGCTAATAGACTTATCTAGTCCGTATACCTCGCGCATTGAAAAGTCTTTTGTAGCATCAATGCTTTCGATATTGATTTTGT
>NZ_LKET01000061.1 GCF_001317355.1 Oxobacter pfennigii | reverse complement strand
TTCTGTATCCTCTGCTGCAAGGTTCTCATCTTTCTTTTAAGATGTGTCCCCTTACATTTAACAGACACTTGATTTATTCTTGGCGAAATTGTCTACCCTACGACTTAGATTTGAAAATACCCAAATGTGGATGTTTGCTAGGCTTCCAAGAAGTCTCGCAAACTCCTAAGCTATGTTACACATAGCCGATATTCTTTCTATCTTCGTCTTAGCGCATTCAATTTCTCTACATTATGCAGTTTTCAAGGTTCAGCGGTTAGGGGACACATCTTCTTGAGTGTATCCTATAACCTTAGAGACCTTATCTTCAGAAGATATGTCCCCATTCTAGCCTCCAGTAAACTGGAGACTTTAGGAGTATTATACTCCATGGTGGGTTCAAGTGGGCTCGAACCACCGACCTCACGCTTATCAGGCGTGTGCTCTAACCAGCTGAGCTATGAACCCATATTTATGGTGGAGATGAACGGAATCGAACCGATGACCCCCTGCTTGCAAGGCAGGTGCTCTCCCAGCTGAGCTACACCCCCGGGATATTATGAGGAACTATTAAAATATGGTCCCTCAAAATTAAACAGTGTAAGATATGTGTCTCGACTTAAGAAGTA
>NZ_LKET01000060.1 GCF_001317355.1 Oxobacter pfennigii | reverse complement strand
GAAATCACTTGTCCGGAACTGGAAATCGCCTAAATCAAATATTACTCGCTAATAGACTTATCTAGTCCGTATACCTCGCGCATTGAAAAGTCTTTTGTAGCATCAATGCTTTCGATATTGATTTTGTATGCTCGTGTACAATGCGATCCAGTATGGCATCTGCCAGTGGACCATCTGCTCCGCCAAGTTGTTCATACCAGCCTTCCATTCGATACTGGGAGCAAAAGATTGTAGATGATTTCTTGCGGCGCTTGTGCAGCAGTTCGAAAATATCCTTTTGCTCGTTCGCGGCTGGTTTGAGAAGTAGCCATTCATCAATGACGAGTAGAACAGGATTCGCATATTTTGCCATGACTTTCTTGTAAGTACCTTCATTCCTTGCCATTTCAAGGTCAATCAGAAGGTCAGGAAGTCTGACATATTTCGTGTTGTAATACTGTTTGCAGGCCTCCATACCGAATGAACATGCCATGTAGGTTTTGCCACTGCCTGTTGCACCGGTAATAAAAAGATTTCGGTGTTCAGTGATATATTCGCAGGTTGCAAGTCGTTTTATGAAGTCCTTGTTTAGCCTGCGCCCTGATGTGTAATCAATATCCATGATACTGGCATCAGGTTGATCGAATTCGGCATTCCGAATCAGTCTCCTAAGACGATTATTCTTACGGCTGCTGTATTCGATATCCGTCAGCATTCCAAAACGGTCTTCGAAAGGCACTTCTTTCATTTTTGGATCGTTAAGTTGGATGCGGAATGCATCTGCCATTGCGGTAAGACGCATTTCGATTAATTTATCAATCGTACCTCCCATAATAGCCGGCACCTCTTGTAATGCCGTAGCTGTTCTTGTGTGTGGTTTCTTCTTTAGATGTTACTGAAAAAGACTTGTCCTGACCAGTTGTGAGTATATTTTTGATACTCTTGTAACTGGGTGATGCGGTATAGCTTAAAGCCTTTTCACAGGCTGACTCCAGACGCCCGACTGAATATTTGTCAGCCAGCTTTAGGAGCCCCATACAACTTTTGTAAGTCTGTTGTTCCACATGCTTTGAGGTAAGTATTGCATCCACGACCTTGTACGTATTAGTTCCAATCCGCTCAGCCCATTGACGGAAACGGTCACCGTTCCATTCCAGGTATTTCTGGTGATCTTCCGGCATATGTTCCACAATGGTGCTGTATTGTCCCTTACGACCATAAAGTCGCCGATGGGAAGCAATGCGGTTGTGGTTGTAGAAAACTTCAATGGTTTTATCTGTTATCCTCACATCAACCTTACGTTTGATGTACTCATAAGGAACGGAGTATAGCATTCCGTC
>NZ_LKET01000059.1 GCF_001317355.1 Oxobacter pfennigii | reverse complement strand
AAGTTGCTGACTCAGGCAGTGGGAGATCTTGACGAGGAAAAGGTATTGGAGATGCTTAAAGACTTTACGGCAGCAGGGCCAACTGAAGAAGAGGCTCAGGCGGTAGTAGCTGCCTGCCAGCAGGGAATGGCAGCTGTAGGAGACCTCTATGACAAAGGAGAGTATTTTGTAGGGGATTTGATATTTGCAGGAGAGCTTCTCACAAATGCAATCAATGTGCTGAAGACGGTTATCGGAAGCAGCAGCACCGAAAAGGCAGGGACACTTGTCCTTGGCACTGTCCAGGGGGATTTGCACGACATAGGCAAGAACATATTCAAAAGCATGGTGGAAGCGGCAGGTTTTGAAGTATATGATCTGGGTATTGACCAGCCGGCAGAAGCATTCATTGAAAAAATAAAGGAAGTCAAGCCTCAGATTATAGGCATGAGCGGCGTTTTAACCCTTGCATTGGAATCAATGAAAAATACCGTCGACGCCCTTAAAGAAGCCGGCCTCCGGGACAGTGTAAAAATTATCATAGGCGGAAACCCAGTGACAAAGGATGCCTGTATGCAGATAGGTGCCGATGCTTTTACAACCAACGCCGCAGAAGGCGTAAAAATATGTCAGGGGTGGGTGAAATAAATGAATGGACAAGGTTTGCTT
>NZ_LKET01000058.1 GCF_001317355.1 Oxobacter pfennigii | reverse complement strand
TTATTCTCCAGGTACAAAAATACAGTCAAGAAGGCTGTAGTAATCGTGAAATAGCTAGGAGACTTGGTATTGGCAGAAATACAGTAAGCAAATATAAAACAGGCGATCCTAAGTTACTCTATCAATATGGAATTCGCCAAAGTAAGTTGGATGTTTATCGGGATTATATTATGCAATGTCTAAATAATGGCCTTAGTAAGAGTAAAACTGTTAAAGCTATATACGAACAAGGATATGACGGCGGAATGACGAATGCATTTGACTATCTTAAAAAAATAGAACGAGAATATAATAAAAAATTTGAGCCACAACCATATGTCAGAACAATGACAGAGGCTCTTAAATATAGGACAGGTTCTATAGGAAGGGAATGTGATTATATTACAAGAAATGGCGTATTTAATCACTTATGGATGAATACCGAGTTGACTACCAATCACAAAGGATTCATATTTGAGGAATATCCGATACTGCATAAGATACAGAAGTGCATCAGAGAATTCCGTAAAATTCTTGAACTTAAGAGCATTCCATTGCTTTACTTATTTATTGAAGGTTATATGAACAGCGAATTAACCGAAATCAAGTCTTTTGCTAATGGCTTAAGCAGGGATATGGAGGCTGTTGAAAATGCAGTAGCATACAATTACAGCAATGGATTTGTTGAAGGTACAAACAATAAACTCAAGATGATAAAACGGACAATGTATGGACGGTGTAACATCTCGTTATTAAGTGCAAAAATGATGTTGCAAAAACCTGGTATAACGGATAATTAAGGATGAACC
>NZ_LKET01000057.1 GCF_001317355.1 Oxobacter pfennigii | reverse complement strand
ACTTATGAATGCCGTACCTGCCGTAAAAACGGCAAACCATATATGGAGAAATCTCCAATGCCGTCTCCCGTTATTCAGCATTCTATGGCATCTCCCTCTACAATAGCATGGGTAATGCATCAAAAATTTGTAAATGCTCTTCCGCTTAACCGCCAGGAGAAAGATTGGAAGATGCTTGGTGTCAGCTTAAGCCGTGCTACCATGGCCAATTGGATTATAGCTGCATCCCGTGACTGGCTGATGCCCATAGTTAATCTGATGCATAAGAAACTTCTTCTGGAAAAGTACATTCATGTAGATGAAACCACCATCCAAGTTATGAAAGAAGAAAACCGCAAAAACACTACAGATTCTTACATGTGGGTGTATAGCACCGGAAAGCACAGTGAACACCCCATAAGAATTTTTGAATACCAGCCTGGAAGAAGCGGCAAGTATCCTCAGGAATTCTTAAAAGGATTCAAAGGATATATGCATACAGACGCTTACTCGGGCTACAATAAAGTTTCCGGAATAATCCGATGTTTATGTTGGTCGCATCTTCGAAGATACTTTGTAGATGCCCTGCCAAAGGATATTAAAAGTCCGGAATCAACCATTCCAAGTCAGGGTATTACATATTGCAATAAGCTTTTCGATATAGAAAAGTCCCTTGAAGATCTATCGAGTGAAGAACGAAAATCAGAGCGCCTGAAACGGGAAAAGCCTGTATTGGATGCCTTTTGGTCATGGCTTGATTTGAACAAAGGCAAAATTATGCCCAAATCCAAGCTTAATGAAGCCTTTTACTATGCTTTAACTCATAAAGAGGGATTCATGAATTATTTGCTTGATGGCAACTGTTCCATTTCAAACAATCTT
>NZ_LKET01000056.1 GCF_001317355.1 Oxobacter pfennigii | reverse complement strand
GGTGCATTTATACATTATAAAGTTAAATACCGCACGGTTTCCAGTAGCGGAATCATGGTTTCCATTATGACGGAACTGCGGTTTCCTTACACCGGTCAGATAGTGTAACTTGCTCTGGAATATTCAGAAAGTGTTCCAGCCGCCACTTTGTCCTGACCATTTTTTAAGATGGTTGATATATTTTTCAAACTTGGACTTGGAGTGTAGCTAAGAGCCCTTTCACAGGCTTTCTCCAGGCGCTCCATAGAATAACGGTCAGCAAGTTTCATGAGTGATGCGCAGGATTTGTAACCCTGCTGTTCCACTTTATGCATATATAAAAAGTTCTTCATTACCAGAAGCGTAAAACTGCCAACGTTTCCGCCCCATTCCAGAAAAGAATCGGTATTGTAAGCCAGATATTTTCTGTGATTTTCAGGCATATGTTCCGGAACATAAACTGGATCTGGCGAATAAGCCCGGCGCACATGTGATGCAATGCGGTTGTTATGAAAGAATACTTCAATACTTTTTTGAGTCGTGCGAAGCTCAACTTCTTTACCAATAAATTCATATGGCACAGAATACTTGCAATCTCCGACAGTTATGAGATAATCGGGTTGTATGGTGGCTTTTGACCAGATCGCCGTTTCATACGAAAAAGCAGGTAATGGCATGAGGAAAGACTTCTCTTCTTCCTCAAATGCAGTGAGCCTGCTTCCTTTCTTTTTCTGAAAGGGTTTCTCGTTGAATTCCTGTAGTTTCTCACAGATTGCCCTGTTCAGTTCCTCAAAGGAAAAGAACTTGCGATTCCTGAGTGCTGCAACAATCCAGGTCTCAATGACACCTACTGTGCCTTCCGCATTTGGTTTATCCTTGGGAGTAACCGGACGTGCAGGAATGATGGCAGTTTGATAATACTCTGCCATTTCATGATATGAGCGGTTCAAGACCAGCTCTATACGGGTATTCTTGATTACTCCGGTCTTTAAATTGTCTGGTACAAGAATCCGTGTAACACCTTCAAAGAAGCAATAGGCATGTACATGTGCTTCAATCCAGTGGTTGGATTTCATATCTGGAAACGCCTCTGCATAGCTGTACAAACTGCACGGTAGGCATGCCACAAACACATATGCCTTGATTGGCTCGCCGGAAGCTTGGTCAAAGACAGTAAGAGTGTCACCAGCCCAGTCAACTTCCATGAGTTCACCCGGTTTTCGTTTGATACGCAGGGTAGCCTTCTTAGAGGCAGCATAGGCATGATATTTTTCATTGAACTGGGTATGCTGATACGGAATTGTATGTTCCTGAGTGCACTGTTCACAGTATTCCGCCCAGAGAAGCGATAAGGTGACGCCTGGTTTTGCCAACTCGTTGTAGATGTACTCGAAATCAGGAAGTTTCCTGCTTTTATTTATACTACGCCCAGGATAAAAAAGTTGTTCGATATCCTTATTGGTAAGGGCATCCGGAATAGGCCATATAATATGTTTGTCCTGTGCCAATTGCCATACTTCTGCAACAGTATTTCTGGAACTGCCACAGCTGCGAGCAACACTGACGTTACTGTGGTTTAGACTTTTCAGTCTGATGATTTCTCGATAATTCACCATAATTACCGACCTCCATAACAGTATTTACACATTTATATGTGCATGGACTAATTATAGAGGACTGCACTGGTGTACGGAATTACCTGCTCTGTTTTTGCGGAAATGGATGCTCTGAAGGAGCAAAAAGTATGCACTATTCAAACGGTGTACTCACTCGCAGAAGAAATTAATAAACTCATTAAGGAGATACTGGAAGAGATACAAAAAACAGAGCATATATAGCTAAATATCCCCTGTAACTTATGGTTGCAGGGATATTTCTATATTAGTGTTGAGATTTATTTCATATCCTCTATGGCAGTTCAGCTACGATATTCTGCCGTATACTCCTGATAAAGTAATGTAAACGGAATCATACGTAGTGTCTTTACTTCTTACTCTGGCTGCTGCTTTCTTAACTGCCGTGTGCTCATTTTCTCCAAATCCGTAAAGGGAAAATTGTTGGCCTGTGTTCATAAATAAAACCTTTGTTAGTTGTGTGTTTACTTATCTCCTTTACTTCGCTATTTTAAGCTTCTCCATTTAAACTATTTGGAGCAGCCTGTATCACCGCTCGGACGGACTTACTCCTTTTACTGAATTTTTGTCAGCATAGATTTCAGTATTGTCGTCAGTTATCTTGACTTTATACTTTACTTCTCCGCCCGTCGGGCTTGCGGCTCTGGCTCCGTTCCAATGCTCACAAGCGACGTTTCTTCGCCGTTACATTCGTAATAATCACCATTCCTATCCCTCCAACTTTTCAAAATAATGTGCTTTTATAATTTTTTCGCCGTTCTTGTCCAGCACAAACAAGTCAACACTCAACGCTTCCATAAGTCGTCTTATGTATGCCTCATTGAAATCTCTGATCGCTTGACTACCCTGATATACTAATATCGCCTTGCGTATGGTCGTATTGGCAGGAAGGCAAAAATCAGTCCGTAGTTTATCGAAATCGACTATTATGTATACGCTTCTAATACGCAGCGGAGCAGCGTTTCCACACTCTCCGGCGCCTCAAATTCAAGGATAAAGGCAATGGCGGCTTCGTTTGTATCAGTGACCATATTGCTATTTATTATAGCCTATTGCTTTAATATGCTCTTTCTTTAATTTTGCTGATGCATGAGTAAATTTATTTATGATATTATAAAAATCATCTATATCGCGCTTAGTAAATACTGCATTAGATGTGCATACATATTCATTAATTACCCGTATCAGATTATTTCTATTGATAACTTTAATAGCACTGGAATTTATCTCTATTGACTTAAGAGTGCATCTCTGGCTAAAAACTATTATTGATCTCATATACTCTTTATCTATATTTAGTAATTTTGACAGCGAATTTATATGTAAATTGTTTTGCCATATTGGATTAGCGAAACGCTCTTTCCTGCCAGTTTTAAATGTTTGAGCCCAATATTTATTTTTCTCATTTCCGAATATCCAACCGCTATAGTTCTTCGATTCCAGAACATATATACCTGTTTGATGTATGAACACTATATCAAGTTCAGTTGTCCCACCTTTTTCTTTGGGTATATATGCATTAACAAGTGTTTTGTGATAACCTTGTATACCCTGTAACGTCACATATGTGAGATTTTCTCCACGATATCCATCGTCAGTCATTGCTTTAAAATATGTAATACCGGATGCTTCCTTATATTCACTCTTATCATATTTCTTTTTATCAAAATAAAAATATATTATTGCAACAATTATTGGTAATAGTATTAAAATCATATCGACACTCTCCATGGCTATTCAATTATTATGGCATAGACTTTTTGTTGATATAATAGATCTTATAAAAGACTTCCAAATCTAATGCCTGATATTATATAACTATTATCATATTATATAGTTTTGCTGTTCTTTTCCCTTGGTTTTGTGCCTGGTACATCACGTATGGAATTAGCACCTCCAAATTCAAAACATTCATCAGGAATTGCTGACTTCTTTTTTAATGCTTTTCTAACAAATTTTTTAAACTCTTCTTTATCTGATTTCTTAGTCTTAAAATCAATAATTAACAAACCGTCAGAATAATCTTCAACATTTTTTGCCCACCTTATAATCAAATCATTTATATGTTCATCTCTAAAACTATATCCAACAATAAACAGTTTGGATGGTTGTCCAAAATCACAAAGGTCTTTTAATGCTCTATAATAAAAATCAAAGGGATATTCCACTATTTTTTCAGATTTTCCTCCACCTGTGATTATTGCAGGTACTAGAGGTAGGTTTTCATTGTAAATCTGCTTATAGATTTCTTCAATACCAATATCCTCACTTTTATATTTAAATGCTCTATTTTTATCGATATCATAAAATAAAGATAAAGAGCCATGCAAATGATGTAATTCTATCCTTCGCTGGTCTTCATCATAATAATCTTCATTTCTTGCTGGATTAAAGTAATACCTAGAAAGTGAATCCTTTTTTGAAGTACCAGCAGGAAAACAAAAATCAGTGAAACATTTTGTTCCTAACCACTCTAACAAAATCGTTTCTGCTAGCAAATCATAATTTAAGGTGAAAACATATCCTTTTTGACATTCGTTTAAACAACTAATAAAGAATTGTGTAAATTCATTCAATCTTTCTTCTATTTTTTTCAACCTAACATTTCCATGTACTAATTCCAATATCCGTGCTATGTATTTTCGATATATTGATTCAATAATTATTTCATGGGCATCTAAATTTGGATTACTTAAATTGAATTTCATAAGCATTTTCTGTCCAACTTCAGATTCTATAAACCCTCTGTATCTTTTAAGGCTAGAATAAGCAGCCTCAATCGCAGTAAAATTTTTTTCGAAATCATCAAAAGAAATATTATCCGAACCACCGCATATAACTAATAAAAACTCTTTTTCATCTCCTTCTAGCTCTTCAATAAATTTAGTAGTTATATTTTTTAATGAAAAATCGCTAGACACTGCCATTGAGAGTCCATTCCCAAATAGAAATAACGGCCGATTATTCATATATATACCTCCATTTAAATATCAACTTACATGTTTTTAAAAATTACGATATGTCAAACAATAATTAAAAATCAGTATGAACATATCTGACTATCATCATCCAAGTCCTAACAACAAACAATATCATTTCTTTACATTTAAACTTTTAATTTTATATTCCTTATCACAGATGACCTCAATTTCTGTATTTTTGCAGCCGAATATAAATCTTAATTTTGAGGATAAATCCTCAAATTTCTTTAAGTATAAATCTTTAGATTTTTCTCTTATTTTATCAGCAATTTCTAAGCGTAATAACTTGAATTTAGCTGCATCTAAAATATCTATAATAATTCTATCAATATCAATACCTAATTTACTTGCTATTGCCATTTTAATGATATCCCAAGTTACACCGGAAACAATAGTTGAAGATAAAAAGGCAATAAACTCTTCACTTCCGCCGCTTGCCCCACCATCAAATCTGGTAATTTTTTGGGTTATCACACTATAATCAAGTTTATTTTCATCAAGGGTTTGTTTTACTAAATCAAAATTAATAACGCCACCACCACCCTCAAATAAACTCAATACACAGCATTTATCAGAAGCCAGTTCCTCCAGATTAATGTGATTATCATAGTGATTGTTTACTCCACCTACTTTACTATCTTTTACGAAATCATCACAAATTTTTTTTACATTATTAATAATTTCATCATTCTCATTAAATTGAAACTCTGTATGGAATATTAAACTTATATCAACATGGAAATTATTATTGAAATTATTATAAAGAAGACTTATCCAATCTCCTTTAGCCATTAATATTTTATAATATAGATTCTCAATTCCCCTGTCAGTTAAATCCATACAACTATATTGATAATTATTTATAAGCACTTTACTTGTTTTGTTAGAATAAACACCTGTTTCAATAAATAAATTCAAAAACATATTCGGCATGAAATAACCCCCTGTTAAATACCTATAATAATAGATTTGATTATAAAGTCTGTAATATGAGTGTGCCTATGCCCTTAGCTCATTAAAAACAACCTCTGACATCATATCCATTATAAATTTCATTTTGGCTTCGTCGCTGAACAAGCTCATAAAGAAGCTGTCATTCTTCTCATAACGATTAACGGCGACCTCTTTAAATCTCTGCTCGTATAGGTATTTAAACAATGACTTATCATTGGCCTTTGCAGCATTCACTATCTTGTCATCCTGAGCGAAATCTGCTTTCATTTGTTCAAGTACCTTATCCTGCTCGGTAAATTCAGTCCCAAAACGTTCATTCATCTTTTCAATAATTACTGATAGTGGATCTTTCTTCTTTTCTCTTCCTCCTACATTACCTTTTATATTAGGTATATATTCATTAGAGCTTTCCAAGATAATACTTCCTTCGAACATTTTAGAAAGCTTATAATATTCAAGAATGATTTTATCCGATATATCCACTTTTTGACCGTTATCTTTTGGCAAGCATTTTACCAAAAACTTTGCATATACATAGAATTTCTGCATATCCTTGTCAAACATACGGCATATTTGCGTGATAAAAGAATAAATGCGAATAAATCTTGAAAGATATGTTTTAAAATCTTCTTTAGCCTGATTTTCTAAAAATCCGAAACGCTCTAATGCCGGTTTAATGCATCCGGTAAGAATTGCCTGAACGTTTTTGTTATCTTGGGAATAATATGTTTCTGCAAATTTTTCTATTTCTAAAGGTTGGTATATTTGATATGCATCCAATGAATTTTTTAAGTCGTAGATAACATTAGGGTCTGTTTCCTTCTCTAATATTGCAGCTTCATAATATGGCTGAAAGGACGTTAATATATCCTCTGCAGAATTTACAAAATCCAGAACAAATGTATCATCTTTTCCTTTCATTGTCCTGTTAAGCCTGGACAGCGTCTGCACAGCTTTCAAACCCGATAATTTCTTATCCACAAACATAGTATGCAACAATGGCTCGTCAAACCCGGTTTGATACTTTTCGGCTACAATTAATATATTAAAATCATCTGAGTGAAATTGTTTTTTTAGCTGGCTTTCCTTGATGGTATTTCCCTTTTTATCTTTGTTTAAGTTTTCTTCCGTATAATCTTCACCATTATCAGGTACTGTGCCAGAAAAAGCAACCAAAACATCCAAATCATTATATCCCTGCGCTTTTATATATCTTCTGAATTCAAAAAGATAACGAACTGCATGAAGACGGGAAGACGTTACAATCATTGCCTTTGCGGCTCCGCCTATCTTGTTCTTGGTAATGCTCCTTAAATGCTCTACCATAATTGCAGTCTTCTGAGCTAAATTATGCGGATGCAATGATTCATATTTTGCAATTTCCTTAGTGGCTTTACCGGTATCAACACTCGGGTCATCCGTTATTTTCTTTACAATCTTATAATACATCTGGTAAGTTGTATAATTCGTTAACACATCCAAAATAAAGTTTTCTTCAATTGCCTGCCTCATGGAATATATGTGAAAGGCTTTAAATGTTCCATCATCTTGTTTTTCTCCAAACATCTGCAGCGTCTTTTCTTTAGGCGTAGCAGTAAAAGCAAAAAATGATAGATTGCTATGTGTGCCGTGTGCTGCAAGTTCTTTTACCAATTCATCCTCAAAATCAGGAGTATTTTCTTCCGCTTCGCTTTCCATCTTTCTGTATTCTTCCAATGCTTCTTCATCATTAGCCAAAGCCTTCTTTAATTTTTTAGCAGCTTCTCCTGTCTGGCTTGAATGGGCTTCATCCACAATAATAGCAAAGTTATTGCCCTTTGTTTGTACTTCATTATATATTACAGGAAACTTTTGAAGCGTAGTTATGATAATCCTTTTGCCTGCATTTATTGCATCCCTCAAATCAACTGCATGCTTTTTTTCATCTATGCACTCAACAACGCCAAGAACATGATCAAACTGGTAAATTGTATCCTGAAGCTGACTATCCAAAACTTTTCTATCTGTAACTACAATTATGGATTGAAAAATTTTTTCATCATTTTCATTATGAAGACCTGCAAGCCTATGAGAAAGCCATGCAATGGAATTGGACTTGCCGCTTCCTGCGCTGTGCTGAACCAAATAATTCTTTCCGGCACCATTCTTTTTAACATCTTCAAGAAGCTTGGTTACAACATCCAGCTGATGATAACGAGGAAAAATGAGCGTTTCTTCAGCATACTTATTTCCTTCCTTATCTTCCTTCTCTTCTTTATTAAGATGTATATATTTATGTAAAATTTCCATCAACCTGTCTTTATACAGTACCTTTTCCCAAAGATACGCAGTCTGATGCCCATCAGGATTAAGAGGATTACCCTTGCCCCCGACATTGCCCGAACCGTTGGACCCTTGATTAAACGGCAAGAAGTAAGTATTTGGGCCATTTAATTTTGTGGTCATATATACTTCGTATAAATCAACTGCAAAATGAACCAATACTCCGTTTTTAAATTCAAAGATGGCATCTTTATTTGACCTGTCAAATTTATATTGATTAATGGCATTTGAAGCAGTTTGTCCTGTAAATTGGCACTTAAGTTCCATGGATACAACCGGAATACCATTTAAAAATAAAACGATATCAATACTGTTTTCATTTAATAAAGAGTAGTGCAATTGCCTGGTGCAATGAAGTGTATTTTGGCTATATAATTTTATAGTATCCTGATTTATAGAAGTTTCCGGTTTAAACTGGCAAACACGAAACTTAATACCCCTATCCTTAAAACCATGCCTAAGAACTGCTAACAAACCATTTGCAGCAGTTTCTTTACAAAAGCGTTTAATGAAACTATCCTCCGCAGAAGAACCGTAAATATCACAATATCTTTCCCACTTTTTCTGCTGAGTCAATTTAATGAAATTAATAAGGGTTTCTTTATCCAAGGCTACTTCCCTGTTAAAGTTTTGGGGATTGCCTTTCTCATACCCGCCTTTTGTTATGAGATACTCTTCTATTGCATCTTCAAAGGCTTTTTCTTTTAATAGCTCTTCATTAGGCATTGTTACACCTCTCTTTTACCCGTTATACATTCATATATTAGGCTTTTTTTGTATTCAATAAGTTTTTGGATTAAGGTTTCTTTTTGGGCTATGGTAGCATCAATTTTTGAACATTTACAATCTAAATAGCTTGCAATATTATCTTGTTCTTGCGTTGGCGGCAGAATAAGCAACAACTTATTCAATTCTCCACTGTATTTTAAGCTTTGGCGTACACCATCACCCATTCCATAAAAACCTTTCATAATATCAAATGTATGCAATAAACGGTAATAGTAATTTGTATTGATATCCATTATTTTTCCTAACGTCACATATGCCGATGTGATAATTCCTCTCTCTTTTACCAATCCGCATCGTAAACTCTTGTGATCATTTTGCAAATCAGTTAAGCGTAATACTATGTTTCCCGCTTCAACAATATTATAGGTTTCAAAACTTTCCGGCAATAATCCCATGTTAGTGTCAATATCACGTCTTTTGATATTCCCATAACTTAATGAAAGCACATTATTTTCAATATTATTCTGATTTTTAAACTTTCTTTCTTTAAACAATCTTGATAATTGTACAACCTTCCAATGCTCTGGAATTTCCCCAATCCACTCAATACCACTGTCTTTCATTGGGATATCAGAATTTAGGCCTTTTGTTACAGCCTCTGTGATGACTGACTGCTTATATGCTTTCAGTTTTTCAATAACTTGCTTTTGTTTTTCTATGGTTTTATCTATTTTAGTGCATTTTTGATCAAGATATTTTACCATTCGGTTTTGTTCTTCCCAAATAGGCACAATGACAGCTATGTTTCTAAAATTTTCAAAACTTAAATCCCATTGACCTGGTCTAATTCCTTCCGATAACCTCCGATATTCGGGAAAATATACAGAACTACGTAATAAATAATGTATGTAAAATGGCACTATTTCATTTCTTGTGAAAGTGCAAACATAATATGCCGGACTTACTATACCTTTATATTTTGATACTGCAATAGAACCTTGCCAGGCTTTCATTTTATTAACAACTAAATCATTTTGGGCTACATATTTATAGTTATTTGTATTTTCAGATGTCCTATTATAGTTATCATCTCTACTATTCTTTATTACAATCCCCAAATCTCTATACAAAGAAAGTACCTGCTCATCTGGATGATCCTTAATTCCTTTAATTTTTATGATATTTTTAATTTTAAGAGTTTTCCACTCCTCGGGTATCTCCCCAATCCATTCAATGCCGCTATCCTTCATCTTCCTAATCATTGAATATATCCTCCAGTGCACCTTCCAATTCCAGCTCAAGCTCCATTATTTCTACTTTTATCTCTTCAGAAGGCCTTGGCGGAGTATATTTATAAAAATAACGGGTGAAGGGTATTTCATAGCCTATCTTTGTTTTGCTCTTATCTATCCAGGCATCCGGTGCAAAGGAGAGCACTTCTCTTTTGAAGTATTCATCGATATTTTCTTTTAAAGGTACATTTTCCGTATCACGAAGAGCCGGGTCAGCTACCGGCTTTTTATTTTTGAACACTGTGTTTCCATTTTCATCAAGCAAAGGCCTTTCTACCACAATCTTTGCATAGCCAAACTCTTCGTTGTCAAATATTTTACTAATTTCTGTTTCTCTACATTCTCCATAAACCTTTGTTATTTCATCTATATATTTTTCGGGAATATCATTTCTTTTATTTCCTAATGACTTTCTTCTCTTTTCATAAAGATTATTGGCATTGATAAGCTGCAATTTTCCTTTACGATATGACGGCTTCTTATTACTCAAAACCCATATATAAGTAGCGATACCGGTATTGTAAAAAATATCATTTGGTAACGCTATAATAGCCTCTAATAAATCATTTTCTATTATATATCTTCTTATTTCTGATGGCCCGCTTCCGGCATCTCCCGTAAACAAGGGTGAACCATTATGAATAATGGCAACTCTCGAACCTTGTGGCTTCATTTTAGCAATGGCAGTTTGCAAAAACAACATTTGTCCGTCACCTATAGCCGGAAGCCCCGCTCCAAATCGGCCTGCAAAACCCATTTTTGCTTCTTTTTCAATAGCGCTTTTTTCATTCTTCCACTCACGCCCAAATGGCGGATTGCTTAGAATATAGTCAAATCTGTCTTCTCTAAATTCGTCTTTTGATAAAGTATTTCCGTTTTTTATATTATCTGCATTTCCGCCTTTAATAAGCATGTCTGCTTTGCAAATTGCATAAGTCTGGTCATTAATTTCCTGACCAAAACATATAAACTCTGCCTTACTATTTAACTTATTCAAGTAATCCTCTGCAACAGAAAGCATTCCGCCTGTACCGCATGCAGGGTCATAAATGGTTTTGGCGATATCCCCCGTTAAAAGTTTACTGTCATTATAAAAAAGGATATTAACCATAAGCTCTATTACTTCTCTTGGCGTATAGTGCTGACCTGCATCCTCATTATGAGCTTCAGAAAATCTGCGGATGATTTCTTCAAAAACATATCCCATTTCAAGGTTGGATATTTTATCCGGATGAAAATCAGCTTTTGATGTTGTAAATTCCTGAATAACTATATATAAGAGATTTTTCTCTGCCAGCCTTGTAATCTGAGTATCAAAATTAAACTTTTCAATGATATCACGAACATTTGCGGAAAACCCGTTCAAATAGTCCTTAAAATTTGCTCCAATACCATCAGGGTCACCAAGCAGCTTTTCAAAATCATACTTACTGGTATTATAGAATGAATATCCGGATTCTCGGCAAAGGAAAACGTCCTTCATCGGAAGATTGCCTACAGTCTCATTCTTTTTAAGAACTGCTTCCTTAGTATCTGCCAGTACACAGTCAAAACGTCTGATAACAGTTAGGGGAAGTATAACCTCGCCATATTCATGAGGTTTGTATACACCGGTTAATTTATCAGCTATAGCCCATATTAAATTTGCTTTTTCATTTATATTAAAACTTACACTCATTTTGCCTTATCTCTCCTAAGCTTTTGTGTTCTTTTTGCTTCAATTATATCATAAAATTTCCTTATTCAGCATGTTTGAGTTATAAACTACTAATAAACGATGTATAAACAAACCCCTGATACCGTTGTGGTTATAGAGGTTCATGATGATATAATCGACACGATTCGAATGCTACAAATACCTTTAAATCATTTTTTTATTTTTACAAATCATCAGAATCAGAATTTTTTACTACTATAAGCATCCTTATAAATACACCCGTTTGATACATAAGAAACTCAAGAAATTTTTTATCTACTTTATCATTGTGTTTTGCAATTTTATCGTTAAGTTTTTTATAGCTGTCTATTAGCTTAACAAGCACATCTGAAATTTCTTTCTCTGCTCCGTGTTCTTTTAAATATTTTCCGGTTTCACTAATATTACTCTCAAGATTTTTACTGTTTTCAAGAAACTCTTGCAGAAATTCTTCTAGGGCTTTTCGAAAGTTATCCGCTACATCGCGAATGTATATTCCATCCGAGTACTGCATTAAAGCATTTATGTATGTTCTTTGTGCTTTTGGATACTCAGCAAGCCACATTAAAGGCTCAGAAACAAGTCCATCGTCAAGCTCTTCTGCTCCTTTCGGGAAAATAAAGTAGCTTTGCCCATCTTGTAACACTTCAAATTGGATATGGGATTCTTTTAAACTTTTCACTATTAAATTGTAAAATTCAATTTTGCCCCACTTTCTATATTCCTTATCACCTCTGGTATTAACGAATGCTATATAATAGAGACAAAATTTTTTAATTGTATCACTATGGCTTTTTATGATTCTAATTATATGGTCATACCTTTCTGATTCCCTATAATCATCCAAATAGTACGTGTTTATTTCAGCACCTGTCATGTTGCAAAACCCAAGATACTCAAGGCTTTCAGAATTCTCCTCAATCGCCTCTAATATATTAAAAACTTTCTGCTTTAAATATTGAAATTTTTCTATGTCCGAAAATCCAATGCCCAATTTATCTCGATAGTCAATCCAATCCATGATATATCCCCCACTAAATCATTCAATAATATCAGCATTAAATCTTTATAATTATACCAATTAAAACATATTATGTCATTTTATTCTGCACTTACAGTTTATAAAATTTCAATAAGTTTTCATAGATTTAATAGATATAGAATGGTGAAAATAAAAAGGAAATCCGTTATGTCTAATTCCTTGACACGGCAAAGGTTCGGCTCAGAGACAGAGATAAAGGCATGAGAAGCCCGAGAAGATAAAACCCCACGGGAGCATTTATTTATCAGTATACATCACAATTTTTACATCCACAATTATATAGTTAACAACAAAAAGTCGTTGTATTTTTTGTGTTTTATGGATATATTGTTTAGCACAAGAACCGGAGGTGTTGTATTATGTATCGTACTGCCATTGAGAAATTATATGCATGGAAAGAAAAGAAATACAGGAAACCTTTGATTATCCGTGGAGCAAGGCAGGTAGGTAAAACTTGGCTGATGAAAGAATTCGGCGCTAATGCATATAAAACCAGTGTATATATAAATTTTGACAATAATCAGAAGATGCAGGACTTGTTTTCAATTGACTTGAATGTAGAACGTATTATAATCGGATTGGAGCTCTATGCAGGGCATAAAATAAACCCGTCAGAGGCTCTTCTCATTTTTGATGAGGTTCAGGAAGTACCAAAAGCTTTGACCGCATTAAAGTACTTTAATGAAAATGCCCCGCAATATCATATTGTATGTGCCGGAAGCTTGCTTGGTGTTGCTCTTCATAAAGGTACATCTTTTCCAGTTGGTAAGGTGGATTTCTTGGATTTATATCCTTTGTCCTTTCAGGAATTCATGATAGCATTAGAAAAAGAAAGGTTTGTACAGTTGCTGAATAATGGCGATTATGAAATGGTCACAACCTTCAAACAGGAATATATAGACCTTTTAAAAAAGTATTATTATGTAGGCGGAATGCCGGAAGCTGTATTGAATTTTTCCATCAACAAAGATTTTAATGAAGTGAGGGAAATTCAAGAGCGAATCCTGGCTGCTTATGAGCAGGATTTTTCAAAGCATGCACCCAATGAAGCTGTTCCTAGAATCCGAATGTTATGGAATAGTATTCCCTCCCAGCTTACAAAAGAAAACAAAAAATTTATTTACGGACTTATCAAAGAAGGAGCACGTGCAAAAGAGTACGAAATGGCTTTGCTATGGCTGACAGATTGCGGTCTTGTACACATGGTTAATCGAGTAACATCACCAAGTCTGCCGCTTAAAGCTTATGAAGATTTGAAAGCTTTTAAGTTGTTTTGCTGGATGTAGGACTTTTGTCTTGTATGGTACGGCTTCGTCAGAATGTATTGATTGACGGAAAAGAGCTGTTTAAGGAGTTCAAAGGTTCTCTGACTGAGCAATATGTTTTGCAGCAGTTAAAAACCAATAAGGAAATGCACACATATTATTGGACCAACGACAGAAACAGCGCAGAAATTGATTTTCTGGTTGATAATGGTTCCGAAGTAATCCCATTGGAAGTAAAGGCAGAAGTGAATTTACAATCCAAAAGCCTGAAAACCTTCCATGATAAATTTAATCCCAAAATTTCTGTTCGTACCTCAATGGCTGATTATAAAAGGGAAGACTGGCTGATAAATTTACCTCTTTATGCTATTGAAAGAATTAATAAAATTTAAGATGCATCTTTATAAAGGTAGTACTACTCCAATTGAGAAGTGACGCCTTTAATTTCTTTAATCATTATTTAGAAATTAAAGAGTACGGACAGCTCCGTTTTTAAAATTATCAAACCACTTTTCAATTTCTTTATCTGAATCTATCTTCAATGTTTTAAAAATATGATACGCAAATTCTATAGCAGCAGTTTCATTGGCTGTAATAAACCCTTTGTCCACCACTACTTGTGCTGCCACATAAAGGTCTTGTCCAGTATAACCTTGCTGACTCTGAAAGAGTTCCAAACTATCGCCGGTGTGTTTTACATGGTTTAGGAAACCATGACGGCATAAAAATAAGGTCGCTCCGCATATTGCAGCAATTGGTATGCCTTTACCTGCGACAACTCTAGAGCTGATTACACACGGTATAATTGCTTGTCTATTATTTGCTGTACCAATCAGGTACGCTCTTTCTGAAATTGTCATAATGATAAAAAGTCTTTTTACATATCCTCACCATATTTTCGATGTCGGCTTGCCCAAATCGCTCAGCCCACTTTATCGAGTATAAGGCGGCATGAGCTACATAGACGGCGAGAATATCCCAAAACTCCGCCGGTACATCATCATTAAAGTATGCATGAATTTGCCCAATACAATAGGGGATACTTACATCTGTCCCAAAGCTTTCAAGCTTGTAGAATTCTTCATAAGGATCTCCGATTTCCCATCGGTTAAAGTCTATTACACCGATTTTTTTATCAGGTGTAAAAATTAAATTACCGGGATGAAAATCTCCGTGTTGATAGACCGGTGGTTTTGACCAGATTTTATGGATATTATTTATTATAAATTCAATAGCGATTTCATCGCCTTGAATCCTCACATCTGAGTTAATATATTTTTGAAGCTGGGCTTTCTTTTTGTTAATTTTGATTTCCGTCGGCAGCTCGTCAGCCGGTATCTGAATGCTGTGTATTTTACTTAATATTACACCGGCTTCCCTGCCTAGCCGGTATTGTTCGTCTCTTTGAAGCTTGGGCAGTACTCCTTCCAAATCCTGACCCTCAACCCATGTCAGCAGCATATAAACACTTTGTCCCTCATTTAATATGCCGAAATCAACAGGTTTTGACATATCAAAACCCAACGCCGAATATTTCCCGATAATATCAAATTCCTTTTTCTTCTCTTGGTAATGCTCAATGCTTGAAGTCCTCAGCAGCAGCTTTTGACCGATGTCTGTTTCAATATAGTATTTCACATCATTGGACCATCCCTTATGAATTTGCTTCATCCTGGCCCAGTTCATATGATTTTGAATTTCTTCAAACACAGCTTTTACCTCCATTTGCTTAAAAGAGTTATCACGTTTTTTCTGCACTAAAGAGGCATTCCTTTCCTACAGATTGTCCAATAATCTCAGTTTGATAACGCTATTATTTCTTCAAGTACGTTTTTCCATTCATCATTTTGTACCCTAAGCTTCCAATGACTTGGCGGCGAATCTCCCGATGACGAATCTACAAGGATAAATTCTCCACCGTATGATTCTAATCTAAAAAACACCCTATTATCAGAAGTTGCACCGCCAGTTAATTCAATGCTGCTCAACAAATCCCTTTTTGTCCTCATTTATTAACATCGAAAATTCCTACAATTTTATTACAATGCTCGCAGAAAAAAGCATTTGATATTTTAGTTTGTCCAAAAACAACATTTGATTTTCCGATTACCCGTCCATTGGTATAAATAAGCCTTCGTATCCCTTTCTTAGAAAATTGCTCCATGGGAACCCACATTGCAGATACCCCGCTTGTTATGATTCCGCCTTCTTCCATTTCGCAGTTGCAAAGAGGGCAATTCATTGAAAACACCACCTTTCAGATACTCGTCTATTCATACAGGAAAATATACCTTATGACCATCATACCACGTTTTTCATATAAAGAAAGGCATAACTCCCCTTTAAAGGAAAGCTATGTCTTTATGATACTCTTAACATGATCTAATGTTAGGCTCCTTGTTTTATCAAAATATTTGATCGATTTGAGCTTTGTTATTAACGATATGCATCAGCACTTTGCGATTTGTTTTTGCCAGCTGCTTGTATTCTTCCCGGCCTTCAAAATAAGCGACGCAAATCATCTGAATCGAGGTGATAACATAAAATACCGCCTGTTTCTCTTCCAGTGTCAGTTTACACTCATTGTTGTAGCCATGTAGTATGCCGCTGAGGATATCAAGCCATTTTTCATACATTTCGTCACTGGACTCGCTTAATATACCAGTCGCACAGTAACAGGCATCCCACAGGCGGATGTTAATCTCACTTAAATCAAAGTCTATAAATCTGCTTACCTCACCCTCATCAAACAGGATATTGCCCGGGTTGGGATCGCGGTGAATGAGCTGCTTTGGCAACTTGGCATATAGCCTTCCAAAGGTATCAACGTAATCTTTAAAAAATTTCTCGTCAAGCCCAATATCCCATTGGATATTTTGCTGCCGTACATTCGGAAGTGCCCAATCTGTGACGCTTTTATACAGGTCGACTTCGTCCGGTAAAACCTCTTTCTGCGCTTCTTTGAGGGCCTTATGAAGACGGGCGATGCTTCTGCCGTATTTTTCACCGAAATCAGCCCTATTTTCGCCGTATCTGTCGGACTTGGGAAGCGGACTGCCCTTCAATACATGGGTCAGGATAAAAATCTCCTTGCCGTCCATATACTCGCTTCCAGCTTTCGTAGATACAGGCAGCGAAGAAGCAAGGTCCTGTCTTAAAAGCGCTTTAGTAACCTTTAGATTCTTCATAAGCTTTTCTCGGTTGCCGGTTTTCAAGATAAAGTCGCCGCCGACAGTCCAGGTATTACTTGATATCTTCGCTCCGTCCATGATGTGCATACCTCTAATAGGCAAGGTTTTCTCAATGTCCCAGCTCTCCAGAATTTTTCTTAATTCTCTTTCGGTATACATATTTGCCACCTCCGGTTTAATTGGTTTATGATGGTGATAAATCGAGAGGTACTTTTTCGGAGAGCAGCCATACACTTTTATAAACGCTTTATAAAATCCCGCATAGTTATCAAAGCCGTATTCCAATACAATATCGATGGCCTTTTTCCCATAGGCAATTTCACTGAGAGCATGGTCAAGCCGGCACTTCAGTATATATCCTAAGACAGATGAATCCATTACCGATGAAAACAGGCGGCAATAATGAAAAGTGGAATAATTCGCCATTCGCGCCAGCTCCTCGGCAGTGATGTCGGTTTTGAGATTATTCTCGATGTACTCAAGGCTGGTTTTGATTATTTCGGGTATCTGCATGGCTCTCCACCTCCGTACAATGAGTATACCGCAAGAAGCTCATTATAACATTTCCTGTATTGCTATTATATCAAAATCATTGACACGAAAGCTTGAGCTTATATAAACATGGGGTTCAACCCTTTACTAAGCTGATAATACATTGGTAACAAGTCCCCCACCTTGTTTATTTGCAAGCCCCTAAATATAATTGTACATAACAGCAACTCACAGAGCTATTGTTGTGAAGCTTACTTGTTTGTGAGTATCTTTTTTTGAATTATGTTTGGTCGGATTGGAATATTTACACCGCATTATTAAAAAGTTTTCCTTATCTCGTAACGAAATGAATCATTTTGGGATATATAGGGTGAAAGGAGGTAACGGCATGGACAATGAAAATATGGAAGCATTATATGCGGAGTATTCTCAGGCTGTATATCGTTATCTGCTTTCCCTGTGTCACAGTGCACAGATAGCTGAAGAACTGACGCAAGAGACTTTTTACCGGGCTATTCTGTCAAGCAACCGTTATAACGGTAACTGCAAGGTGTCGGTCTGGCTGTGCCAGATCGCCAAGCACCTATGGTATCAGCACCTGCGTAAGGAGAAAAATCGCACCCTGCCCTTATGCAGTATATCCGAGCCGCTGACTGCCCCGCTGGAAACACAGCTAATGGAACAGGAGAACTGCCACGACTTATATGTGGCCATCCACGCTCTGGATGAGCCTTACCGTGAGGTGGTATACCTACGAGCACTGGGAGGCCTTACTTTCCGTCAGATCGGTATGGTATTGGGACGGAGTGAAACCTGGGCGCGGGTAACCTTTTTTCGGGCAAAAAAGCAATTGATGGAAAGGAGGCAAAGTTATGAAACTGAGTTGTGATGTAATCTGCGATTTACTGCCCGGCTACGCTGAGGGCATGACCAGTGAGGACAGCAACCGCTTGGTACAGGAGCATTTGGATAATTGCCCGCAGTGCCTTGCACTGCTGCAAAGCATGAAAGAGGATATGCAAACGGAGCTGCCGGCACAGACAGAAATCGCACCCTTCAGAAAATACCGGCGGCGGATACAGTCGTGGAAAGTGTTATGCGGGCTGTTTGCCTTGTTGCTGGTCGCCTTGTGCATTCCCGCGGTGGTCGCACAAGTTGATTCCTATCATCGCCTGTGGATGAAGCAGCACCCGCACCAGATTGACGAGATTATCGCTATGGACTGTGCTACTGAGCAGAAACTTATTCTGCCTTTTTCCTATGATAGTGGTGCCGTCCAGGATGACGGCGTTAAATACTATGACGGAACCTATTTTGTTTCTGATGAAACCGCTTTAGAATTGGCCGAGCGGATTAATTCATGGGGACTTAAAAACTGTACAGCCAGAGTTATCGACGACACATCTCTGCTTGTTTCTTATGGCAACTCCCGTTATCGGATGTACCAAACCAACGGAAAATGGTATAACTGGTGTTTTGAGGGTCTGTCATACAAGTTCAACAACTATTATTACCAGTTTCCTATTTATCTGTGTCAGTCCGCTGACACGGTGATTGATGAATTCAACAACAGCCCAAATGAGCTTACAAGCGTTGCCGACTATGAGGATTTTGTGGACTTCTACACCGATAGCGGCCTATACCGCTTCACCGCACGTGAAGGCACTATTGTATTACTAGGTTATGTTAATGAGGCTATGCAAAACGAAGGCTTGCCGTTTCCCCTCACTATGAACTTCACTGAAACAGACGGCATTTTAACTATCACCATTCAAAAGGTCATAATCCAAGTGCCGTAGAGAAGAGCTATACAAAACCAACACAAAAAACCCTGAAATCAGTAAAACTTCAGGGTTTTTTGCGCGCAATAGAGAGAGGAAATTTAGTCTTTCAGGTGCAATTCTATCATTTGAGCTTTTTCAATTTTGCCCATTAAAGAATAATAGGTTTTCCATTCTTCAACAGACTGCAAAGGAATGGGCATGTTATCAATAAAAGTAATCTCTTTGATATTCTCCTTTTTCAAAGGAAAATAATGTTCCACATCCTCAGCAACGATAGTAAAGCCTGCTATAATATCAAATTCTATACCCTCAATCATATATTCCAAAAAAGCTTTGCTCTTATACTGTGCATTAGGGATTCTTTGTTGTAAAGTTTCATAATCAGAAAGAAGTGCTTTTACCTTTTCAACATCATTTTCTGAAATCATAATATCTATATCATGAAAATCATGTGTAATGCCTTTAATATACAATAAAGAGGAAGCCCCAACTGCCCATGTAATTCCGTTTTGGTTTAGAATTTCTGCAATCTTAACTAATGCTGCTAGTTTCTTTTCTGTATCCATACACATTTCCCCCTCTAACTTCTGTTTGTTTGCCTGTATAAAACAGAATGTTTTATATATTCTTCCATCAAAACTCCATTTATCCGCATACACAGAAGAATAACCGATGCCACAATAATACCATTCTTTTTTATATAAAAAAAGACTTTTGCTCCTGGTGCAACTCATGTCCATTTTCTTATATAAGGCATAAAAAAATCGATGCAATCTGCTCCTAACATCTCTGATCTGACATTCTATTAGGTAAGCACAGAGCGAATATGAGCCATGTTCCCGGATGAATTCGTATATCTGAGTATGTCTGAACCATAGCGAAACGCTCTGCATATCTTGTATTGGAATCCCATCCTTTTGCGAGTTTGTATTTGGCGATAGGGCAGTGCTGCTCCAAGATGGAAGGGCAGTGCTGTCGAATTAAAAATAGAATAGATTATGCTTTTGGACAAACAGAAATACTTTTAGAAAGGAGCCACCGTATTTGGATATTTGTTTTTGTGGCCTCACAGGTCATATTGTTGTACCGGAGGATCCTGACTATAACAAAGGACGCAAGGACTACAACAGGGCTATTCAACAGTATCCTTTGGTTATAAATTATTGCGGCAACAAAAGGGATGTAGCAAATGCAGTTAACTGGTCGAGAAAATTCAATGTGCCCCTTAGAATCCGCAGCGGCGGTCACAATTATGAAGGATACTCCAACGGGAACGGTACTCTGGTCATAGACATCAGCAAGATGAACCGGATTAGCCTGGATGCGAGTACGAATCTGTTAACGGCAGAAGGCGGCGTGACCAATGGTCAGATGTATAAATTTGTATCCTCAAAGGGATACCCGTTTCCCGGCGGCACCTGCCCCACCGTAGGATTAAGCGGCTATGTGACAGGAGGCGGCTGGGGGTTGTCCTGCCGTTATCTGGGGCTCGGATGCGACAGTCTTGAAGAAATTGAGCTTGTTAATTACAAAGGCTGTCTTGTGAAAGCAAACCGGCGTTGCAATGCTGATCTCTTCTGGGCTTGTCGCGGCGCGGGGGGAGGAAATTTCGGCGTTATTGTGTCGATGAAATTCAGGCTTCCGCATAAAGTGGAGAAAGTGACTCTGATTGAAATCAATTACCGCCATGTGACCCCGAAGGAACAGGAGGAGTTCCTTGAAACCTGGCAAAGATGGCTGGAAGATGCCGATCCCAGAATCACTCTGATTTCAAGAATTTACAACTCTGTCAGCGACGGTCTGGCAATACTTGCACGGGGCATTTTTTACGGAAAACCAGGTGAGGCAAAGCAGCTCTTAAAGCCTTTTCTCGAGCTTTCGAGAGTTAATTACAGTTTTAAGTATATGCCGTTCCTTAATGCTGTGACAATCATCGGGAGCAATTATCCTCCCTTTGAAAAATTCCAGTCTGCCAGCCGTTTTGTTATGAAAATTTTTAATAAACGTGAAATTTCAGACCTTGTGGGGCTGATTCGCAAGCGCCCAAATGGCTCTGTGTTTGCAGGGCTATCCATGTATGCGCTAGGAGGCAGAGTTCGTGATATTGGACAGGATGAAACGGCTTTTTTTTACCGAAATGCCCATTATATCATCTGGATGGAAACCACATGGGAGGAAAATAGATTTGCCGAGGAAAACAGAAGGTGGATCAACCGCCAGTTCCCGGCTCTCGCAGCCGTAACTACGGGTTCCTATGTCAATTTCCCGTATAACCAACTGCCCGATTATTTGGAAGAGTATTACGGTTCACATGTTGCCTTGCTTAAAAAGGTAAAAAAGAAATACGACCCGCTTGACATTTTCACATTTCCACAAGGTATCAGAAGCTCGGGAGGCCGACGGCCTCAACCGCCTGTCTTGGAGGATGCTAAGAGTAAAACAGAAATTGAAACCTCTAATAAAAGTTAAGGGTTAAAGTGAAAAGGAAGTGGTCAAATGTGCCCACTTCCCTTATATTTGAATAGTCTTCTTGGTTCTTCTTATATTCATAGTACATTCATTTTTTCTTCACTGGGGCAAACTGAGCAAGTTTTTAAGGAAAATCAACAATGAATAAGTTTCTGGCTCTTCCTCACTGCTCGCGACGGTGTATAAATAGTCAAGGCCCTCGTCCCTGCAATATCTTTTCAACTCATCTTCCCCGGTGTTTAAATCGCTTATTTCATAATAGTCGTCATATATCAGCATTATTTTACTCCTGCGCCGCAATGGCGGCATTACACTTCCCGAAACGTAGTTTCCACATAATTGTCGGCCAACTTCTTGCGTCCGGCTTCGCTTCTTAAATCAATGCCCAAAACATCCCTGACCACATCTGTACGCAAGAACATACCCTGCAAAGAAAAGACCATCAGCGCGGCCAGCTCTTTAGGGTCAGCAGTGATATTTCTTTCCCTGCAAACCGCCTCCACCAAAGGTGAATATCCATTAATAGTTTGATTGGTATTATCTCCTATGCGGGCATTATGCTGGTCTGTCAAGATAGATATCCTTGAGATGTTTTCATTGGCATATAAAAAATTAAGGGTATAAAGCATCCTTAGCTTCAATGTTTCTGCGGCACTTTTCCCTTGTAATAAGGGTGACTCTCTTGGGACATTACTAATCACATTGCCGATTATCTCCTGAATGCATTGAGCTATCAGGTTCTCCTTGGTCTGAAAATGATAGTTTATTTGGCTCAGACCAACTTCGGCTTCCTTACAGATATCCCTGACGGTAACATCCTCAGGTTTGTTTGCTTTTTCTTCTATCAGCTTGATGGTGGCATTTATTATTTTTCTTTTGATATCCTGCTTCATAACAGCCTCCCCTACCTTATGAAATGACTGAAGCGTCCAATAACCGTCTTTATTGCAATACATGCTGCCATGACGTATAGCGCCGTTTCCGGTTCATGTACGAAAGGCAGATTCCACTTAAAGATTTGCGTTAATAAAACCAGCAGGGCAACAGTACCCACAAGATACCCCAGTATTGTCAACGGATGTGCGGGAGCAGCCGTTATAAATTTACCGATACTTATTGTGCAAAAGAGCATTCCGATAGCTCCCAGTGTGATAACAGCCGATCTTGGACCGTTAATAAATAAAATTTTATTGCCATTGATGCCATTGAACACAATCACAATAGTGACCACAATCGTAATGACAGCAATTCCAATTTCTTTCATATGAAGCTCCCCTTTCATAAGGATAATTTATACTAAGTTTAGAACAATGTTCTAAACTTAGTATAAATTTCTTTTTTGCTATTGTCAATTAAATTTATTTGAAAACCAAAATATTGAGATAGACATCCAAGAGACGGCCTGTATGACTATATATAGTTATTTATTCACATGATAGAGGTAAACGATATGGTAGAATAATATATCATAATCCAAAAAAAGCACTTGACTCCAACCTTAGGTCGGACCTTATAGTTGTTTTCGGAGGTGAAATTGCATGTCATACACGGTGCACGAGGTGGCAAAACTATCTGGCGTAACAATAAAAACCTTATACCATTATCAGAAGATTGGATTGCTTATGCCGGAAAGTATTGCAGAAAATGGATATAGATACTACGGTGACAAGGAGCTCGAGCGGCTTCAGCAAATCCTATTTTACCGTGAACTTGATTTCCCACTGGAAAAAATCAAAGCTGCCATGCAGAACGAGCCCTCCCGCTTGCGGTGCTTATGTGAGCAAAAAACTTTGTTGATGGCGCGCCAACAGAAGATTAGCGGCATTTTGCATACGCTCGGAGAGACTATTATCTATGTTAAGAAAGGAGCTACTATGAGTAAAGAAAAGATGTTTGCAGGCCTAAACAGGCAAGAATGGGAAGCTGCATTAAAGCCACAGAACGAGTATTTGCATGAAAACTATGGCTATTCCATTGATATGAGTACGATTGATGGGGACGTTATGAATGAAAAGGCAAATGAAGCTGCAGGGTTTATAGCTTTTATGGCAGATGCACTTAGAAACAGTATTAGTGCCAATGCAGATGAAGTTCATTCTGCCATCGAAAAGCATATTCAGTTTATGAGGCGTGATATGGACATCGACGCACAAGGTTTTGCCGCTCAATCTAAATTTTTAATGACCGATGAGTTCCATCGTCAAATGCTTGAAAAACATCAGACTGGTTTGAGCTATTATATTTGTTTTGCGGCTGAAAGTTACGCCGCAAAATAAGGCATTCAAAAAAATAATCACCAGCATATCATGAAAAAGCGGAGTGTGGTTGTGACCACGCCCCGCTTTTTCGCGGCCTATCGGAAATGAGATTGCGGCAATAAGAGCATTCGACAGCCTGTAGGTGGCACGCCCCCCTTGTAACGCCTCGGGACACTTTGTTGCCAAACAGAAAATATCAAGCGGATCACACTTTGCAGACGCACACTACCGTTGCCCCGACTTACGTAATTTTCATAAAGAATTCGCCAAATTACTGTAATATTTTTTTATTTTCGTAATGTTTTTTGATATATGGACGAAAAATAGTACTTGATTCATATTATAAACAAGGAGGGCTAATACCTCTGTATTATTAAGTTAAATAATTAAAGTTTTTTAAACTACCCCGATATCTGTTTTTGTTCCATATAACATAATGGTACATAAGAATGGGCTCCATTATGTTATATAAAATGCAATGAAGCCTACATGTATTTGTGCAGGCTTCATTGCATTTTATATACAGGTCTAATTATGCATGCCTTTATTTTTATTCCGTTGAATGGTATTAACTTACGGGGAGTGACATTAATGGAATCATTAGAATATTTAAGTTATAATGAAGATTATATAAGTCAGGAATTGGCAGAAGAAATTGATAAACTCATTAAGGAGATTCTAGAAGAAATACAAAAAAAAGAATACCCCCTGTAGTCTTTGTGATTACAGGGGGTATTCATAGGCCTGACACAATTCGAATGTGCGACGCCTGGATTTAATCATTCTGCTGCTAGAATATGAGCTTTCACCCATTTGCTGCGCCCATGCAAATGAAGCCTGTACAAACATATGCAGGTTGCATTAGACAAGGATAAGCAGCTACTTTATACTGCTATTCAGCTTTCCATCGTCCAAATAATCTTTAGCTTTATCATATAAAGTCTTAACGATCTTATACATGGTTTCCTCGCTTAAAAATATTGTTATGCTCTTAGGTAAAAACTGATAAGCCTTTTTTACCACCCATTCAGCCTGTTGGTCTCCTGATTTAAGCACAGCATCTTTTGCAAGGCTCTTAGCCTGCAGCATTAGGGCGTATGCTTTTGTTTTAAAATCCTGCCAGGCAAACAGCGCATATAAACTCAAAGCAAATATTATTACAATAAAAAATCTGAACTCCCATAAAAATTCTTTCATCTTTTCATTCCTCGATAATTTCAATTATTTTATTTATTTTTTCTCTGAGATCTTCATTTTCTTTTGTCAAAGTGTCAATTTTATCTTTCAATGATACTTCTTCATCCGGGATAACGACTTCCGGCACCCATGGAATATAAACTGACTTAAGAAACCCTTTAGCTATAGCTTCAGCTACCTTGTAAAGCCAACAATCATTAAGCAGTAGCTCCTGCTCTTTTGGATTACTTAAAAAAGCTATTTCGTGCAACACTGCCGTCATTTTTGTCTCATTGATTACATGTAAATCAGAGGTTTTCAATCCCCTATCACTCAACCCTGTTACGGCAACACAGCTTTCCTGAATACACCTAGCCATGAGCAATCCCTTTTCATCGCCTTTATAGTAATATGTTTCAGTGCCATTCGCTGAAGGACCAGTAAAGCTATTAGCATGTATAGAAAGAAAGTAATCTGCTTTTGCATTATTTGCTATGTCGCAGCGCCCTTGCAGGCTTACATCAATATCCGTTGTCCTGGTATATATTACTTCTATGCCATGCCTTGTGATATGCCCCCCAACCTCTAATGCTACTTTTAACACAATATCTTTTTCTACGACTTTTGTACCTACGGCTCCCGGTTGCTTGCCCCCATGCCCTGGGTCGATGCATATTTTCAATTAAAACACCCCCCTATTTAAAAAGTGCATCTTTAATATCGTTCACATCATCTGCGACAGTTTCAATGACGTTCAACTTTTCCATGAGCTGTGTGATTATAATTTGATAGTTTGCTTCCCTCTCGTATGCCTTTTTATCCCGAGCCTCCTGCTTTTTTAGTACATACAGCAGCAGACTTACAAATAAAAGCGCCCATATCCCCTGGGATGCTGCTAGTTTTAATGCTTCTGTTTCCACATTTGCACCTCCATTTTAGTAATAAAAAAAGAGCCTTCTAGCTCAACCATAAATTTTCATTGAAATATTTGCTCCATTCGTATTTGCTTTTAAGGCCTACTTCATCAATATTCGGAAGTCTCATCAGCCCCCATCCACCTTCAAGGCCTTTCCCTGGTTCACCTAAGTCTTTAGCAACATATCTAATCCACTTATTAGCAATTTCACCAGTTAGTTTTGATAAACCCAGTTCATCCCTTATCATGCTATAAACAATAAGGATAGCAGAATAAAAGGTGCGGCACACCTTGTACCGTCAAAAAGAAAATACTTCCCTTCGCTGTTTGGTATGTATCTACTTGTGTATGCCACACAATTTTGCAGTGGTCAAGCTTTTTTGTAACACCTTGACCTAATATTTAAAACTTTTATACCTTGCTTCAAAGGGTGTCAATCCCTCATTAAATGAATGCGGTCTTACATGGTTATACCAAACATATGAAAAATAATTTACAGATTCATTAAGCTCTCTATCATTATGATAATAGTGATGATATATTAATTCATTTTTCAAGGTATTAAAATATCGTTCCATGGGTGCATTATCATATGGACATCCAGCCTTGCTCATACTTTGTTGTATATCAATTGAACTGCAA
>NZ_LKET01000055.1 GCF_001317355.1 Oxobacter pfennigii | reverse complement strand
TGTTACTTGCTGGCTGAAATACTGCCTGTCATTAGTATTAGTTTTACTTATCTTTAATGACTTCTCTCCTATATTTTTTTCTTCGGTTGTGAATTCACCTGAGCCGGTTGAAGTTCCTACAGCTCCCGAAGTCCAGTAGCTATTTGGGATCTCCATATTATGATTCTTAAGAAGGTTTATGACCGTCTTTTGAAGCTTTGAATCCAACTCAAGCTTATTCTTTTTCTCACTGGATGTGTGGAATTTATAGTATGACCCGTTATTATCCGCATCCTTGATGCTTACTGTATTGCCTATATGGTTGAATTGATAGATATTTGTTCTTCCCTTGTGGTCGGTAAATGTTGTGGTATTTTTGCCATATGAGATATTAAGAATCTGGCCTGATTCAGAAGATGAGAAATTAGTATGGGTTTCCTGGACTTTTTTAACGCGGTATGCCAGGACACTGCCTGATGCTGAAGTATCATAATATGAATAAACCATCTTGTACCCGTCATAATTTGTGGCGCTTGTCAGGTTATATACTCCATCATAAGCAAATGTTGTTCTTATGGCTCCTTCCATAATGTTATTATTTTCATAAGAATAAATAATGGAAGTAAGCCTGTTTACGGTATATCTGAAATCCGTCCTTCTCCCTGCGGGGTCAGTTATATCAATAAGGTATTTATCTACGTTATAGTTAAGTATAATTGCTCTTCCCGCACCGTCCTCAACTCTTATGAGCCTACCGTCAGAATTATGGGTAAGAGTAATTTTATTTCCGTTTTTATCTTCTATTGTTTTTAGAATCCCATAATAATCAAAATTTAGTTTATTTCCATCCTTGTCCTTTATAGTATGGATTGTAGATGTGCCGCTGCCGCTTACGGTAAGAATGAAGTCAGTGCCTGCGTCATCGATATAATGACCTTTTTCGGAATTATATTTATAGAAGTGCTTTGTACCGTCCTCGTCAATATGGGTAAAGTAATTTGCACCTGATATGGTTTCCCATTTGATGCTCTGGGTAAGATTCAGCCTCCAGCCGGGGCCGTAGCCTATATTTGTATCCTTGTCATTGCTGTTATATACGTGGTTAATTGTAACAGGCATTCTGTTTCCATTCATTGAAATATCGTTGTGGATAAATACAAGATTTCCCGTATAGTCATTTACATAACCCGTACCTCCACGGCCGACATCCTGGCTGTGATAAGTCCAGTAATTTTCCAATCCCACATTATTTACGTAAAATATTATTACCTGAGGGCGGAAGTTTGAATAGGGCGAATCGGATGAGTTAAAATTGGCCACATTGTATGAAGTTACATGGCTCTTCAGCATAACGCCATAATTTTCACCGGTATTGTACCAGTCCTTCACTATACCCGTGATATCAAAAAGATACGGCTGTGATGTTGTCATTATCTGATATTCTTCTATTTTTGTTTCTTCATAATCAGGCTTATTGCTCCAATTCAAAGTGGTTGATTCCCAGTTTTCTTTCACTTTGCGGGCGTCTATCTGCAACCCGGAGCTGCCAACTCCTGAAAGGCGCAATCCAAGGACTGCAGAAAATATGGTCTCGGCTGCTGTAAGCTTTGGAAGGTCAAATTTGATAAATGTGTATGTTTCATCCAA
>NZ_LKET01000054.1 GCF_001317355.1 Oxobacter pfennigii | reverse complement strand
ATTTTTGATGCATTACCCATGCTACTGTAGAGGGAGATGCCATAGAATGCTGAATAACGGGAGACGGCATTGGAGATTTCTCCATATATGGTTTGCCGTTTTTACGGCAGGTACGGCATTCATAAGTCTGACGGTAATAGTCTATTGCCTTTACCTTAACAGGAATTACTTCTATTTCAGTACGAACATGCTGCAAGCAGGAATCCCTTTGGTCTACATACGCGACTTCTTAGGTCATTCCAGCGTCACAACCACCGAAATTTACGCTCGTTTGAATGATGAGATAAAACGGAAGGCAATAGAATCCGTTTATCCTGAAATTCAAACACCGGAGTATCCATCTTGGCTTGAGGATGCTGATCTAATGACTTGGCTTGAAAATTTAGTTTAAGAAATTATGGGAAGCGATTTTGGATGATTTATCTTAATGTTATGGTAGAATCACGGATCGCTTCGCATATCTGAAGTCAAGACATAATTACGAATATCCGTATGTCCACATGCAATGTATATTTTCTCGGCTTTGGAAATGTCACCTGACATTCTGCACTGCCCTCAGGATATTTTCAATTAATACTGCTGAAGCATTATTGTTGATTTCCAAGGTGACATTATCATAATGTAAGATGATATGAGATTGAGATTCATGATTCTTAATATCAGCAGGTGGATTAGCCGGTATACTTACCGGCACGATGGTGTTATTATCTCCGATAGCCGGTAACGATTCATATGCAGCTTCACGGATGCGCCTTAACCAGTAATAGTAGGTTTTAGGATTGATTATCTCAAAAATACGATTCAAATTCTAGGTGCGCACGATTTACCATTTACTCAAGTTCTGCCTCCAGCATTTCCTGGATAGTATCCTTGAAGAGATCTTTCAAGTAACTGTAGATATCTCCCACATTTTGAAATTGGTTCTCCTTGATCATTTCCTTGTTTAAATTTTTATTTGTTGGTGTATCGTAAACGGTAAACCATACGTACTTATATAAATATAGCCGTCATTTCTGATGGCTAAAAAGGTTTATTGATTCTGTTTTTTACATTCAATCGGGAGTTTTTCTGACCAGGGCAAAAGGTCATCTAAGA
>NZ_LKET01000053.1 GCF_001317355.1 Oxobacter pfennigii | reverse complement strand
GGGCGTCTATCTGCAACCCGGAGCTGCCAACTCCTGAAAGGCGCAATCCAAGGACTGCAGAAAATATGGTCTCGGCTGCTGTAAGCTTTGGAAGGTCAAATTTGATAAATGTGTATGTTTCATCCAAATAAGCATCCCATCCGGCTTTTATATATTCACTGGTATAGTAATTATTATTGGGATATCTTGAACCTACATGGCTGTCATATATTTTTGTGGGGTCTACAGGCGTCTCTACATAAGGGTCTATTGTCACAGGATATACCCTTTCAGCACTACTAAGCCAAGTATTATCAGGCGTTACTGTAAGCGTATAGCCGTCCTTGCTTTTATTAAGAATTACTGCTATATCCCTGCTTTCATTTTTCTTTGAATCAATCATATACGGGAAGCCCATTTTAAATACTATATTTGCTTCATTTCCGGCATCATGAAATATTATGGTTTTATCGTCTAAAAGCTTTGCCGCAAGATTTTTTACGTATAGATTATATACATACTGCAAGTTTGGAATGTATTGATTGATTATTATATTTTCTTTAAATTTTTCAGGCCTTACATAATATTTTATATCCACTCCCGTAAAAATGTTTTTTAAATCAACGGCTGATTCTACTCTGGTCAGTGTCTTAAGCCTGTCGTTTTCGGGCAGCGAATTTAAAAACTTTGCGTCCCATTTTACTACGCTGGGAGAAGTATCATTAATGCCTTGTATGTTCCATGATAGCTCATATTTGTCCCTGGTCATCTGTATAAGTTTTCTGCTTCGTGTATTCTTTGATATTTTCACCTTATATTCATTTTCTTTATTTTCAAGTACCGGATTCCCAAGTTCATCCGATGCGTCAACGAGGTTATTATCTATATCTTTATATTTTCCGTTGCTCAGATAATGAATGGGTTCAGGATATATTGCTGCCTCATATGTGCCGTCTTCTCTGAAAAAATGTTTGATGTTTCTTTGCCTTTTTTCTTCTATTTCATTTAAAATCTTAGCTTCTTTATTTACTTTGACTTGCCTGGCAGAAAGATTGGTGTTTCCCTTTAGGTTTCCGGAATAAAAACTCATATGGAACATCTCCTTAAAAAAATGATTTATGCTATAGGCATAAATGACAATATATTTTTATGAGTGCATACGGTTTTATATAAC
>NZ_LKET01000052.1 GCF_001317355.1 Oxobacter pfennigii | reverse complement strand
CCCGTATGATGTCTGTTTACCCTTAGGGTCAACGACAGAATCCAGTGTGCCTTTTGTCTGGTTATAGTTATATGTCACTTTGTTTCCTGAGCTGTCTGTCATATCGCGGATATAGTTTCCGTTAGGAGTATAAGCTGATGTTGATTTTATGAAAAGCAAATCACCTCCGACTTTTGCAGTCAAAGGATTCCCGTAGCTGTCATAAGTGAATGTATATACTACATTTTCTGCCGACGCTGCTTTTGATATATTTCTCTTTTGGTCATATTCGTAGGTGAAATTACCACCTTTGGGGTCAACGGCCCTTATTAAATCATTATTAGTGTTGTATTCGAATTTAGAAGTTTGCTCTGCAAGGTCTTTTATGGATTTTAAGTTGCCGTTTTCATCGAAATCGTAGCTTTCTCCGAATTCTTCCTTATACATCTGAATGCCGTCAAAATATACTTCATTTTCATTGTTATAATACATGAGATACATGGTTATACTTTTATAATCACTACTTGTTTTTATGGCATTGGACATATACTGCCAGTCTGTAGTATCAGGATTAAACTGCAAAGTTTCATCCATAATGGTGGTCCCATCCAGACCCGTTACACCCAAGTATATTGCAAAATTTCTGTTTGAGCTTAAGGGTACAGATTGAGCCTTTGCCCATCCGCTTACTACAATTACATCATCTTTTTTACCCGATACTTTTACCACCTGGTATATACTCTTTAGCCAGCTGTATTCACCGTTTATCTTGAAGGATTGGCCGCCGAACATTTTTATGCCAGCCGAGCTTTTATCATCATCCGTCAGATTAGGATTCCTGTTCCAAAAGAGCGGTGTATTTCCATCTTCCAGGCTGGGGTTTTCAATAAGGTTATACCTGTTTGCTATTGCTCCTTCTTCTAATTGCAGGTTATCAAAATATGCTGTTCCTGTTTCTCCGTATATACCTGCACCTATATAGACAGTATCAGACAGTGATTCAGGAGGAACCATAAATGTGACTTCAACCCTCTGCCAATCCTGGGTTCCGTTTAAATAAGCAGAGTCATGATTTGGCCATGAACTGGCAGAATATTGATAATTTGCATATATTAAAGCTCCTCTCCCGTTTTCGTTTTTAACATTTTTAGTCTTTATATATCCTGACAAAGTATAGTATTTGCCTTTTTCCAATGTTACTTGCTGGCTGAAATACTGCCTGTCATTAGTATTAGTTTTACTTATCTTTAATGACTTCTCTCCTATATTTTTTTCTTCGGTTGTGAATTCACCTGAGCCGGTTGAAGTTCCTACAGCTCCC